>NZ_FMUZ01000045.1:0-39347 GCF_900101575.1 Pseudomonas sp. NFACC37-1
AATTGGTGCCCAGAAGAAGACTCGAACTTCCACGACCTTGCGGTCACCAGCACCTGAAGCTGGCGTGTCTACCAATTTCACCATCTGGGCAGTATCGGCTACGTGTGTACGTCGTCGATGGCGCGCACTATACGGAGCGTGTTTTTAACTGTAAACCCCTGCGGAGAAAAAAACCGCTAAATTTCACGAGCGGTGCTTTCCGGGGACTTCGAAGGCAGGTCAAATGATCCTGGAAACGCTATTGGATGCTTGAAATTTCCCGTTTCATTAAGCCTATGCCAAACTAACCCGCATATAGACAAGGTGAAAACTCTCTAATGGCCGATTGGCAGTCCCTCGATCCCGAGGCCGCTCGTGAAGCGGAAAAATATGAAAACCCTATTCCTAGCCGCGAACTGATCCTGGCGCATCTCGCCGATCGGGGTTCGCCTGCTAGCCGCGAGCAGTTGGTCGAAGAGTTCGGTCTGACCACCGAGGACCAACTCGAAGCCCTGCGCCGCCGTCTGCGCGCCATGGAGCGCGACGCTCAACTGATCTATACCCGGCGCGGCACCTATGCGCCGGTGGACAAGCTCGACCTGATCCTGGGCCGCATCGCCGGTCACCGTGACGGCTTCGGTTTCCTGATCCCGGACGACGGCAGCGACGACCTGTTCATGAGCCCGGCGCAAATGCGCCTGGTGTTCGACGGTGACCGGGCCCTGGCCCGCGTGTCCGGCCTGGATCGTCGTGGCCGCCGTGAAGGCGTGATCGTCGAAGTGGTATCCCGTGCCCATGAAAGCATCGTTGGCCGTTACTTCGAAGAAGGCGGTATCGGTTTTGTCGTGCCGGATAACCCGAAGGTTCAGCAGGAAGTGCTGATTACCCCGGGCCGTAATGGCGCCGCCAAGGTGGGTCAGTTCGTCGAGGTGAAGATCACCCATTGGCCAACTGCGCGCTTTCAGCCACAGGGCGATATCGTTGAAGTGGTCGGCAACTACATGGCGCCGGGCATGGAAATCGACGTTGCGCTGCGCACCTACGACATTCCTCACGTTTGGCCCGAGGCTGTGCTCAAGGAAGCCGCCAAGCTCAAGCCGGAAGTCGAAGAGAAAGATAAAGAAAAACGCATCGACCTGCGCCATCTGCCGTTCGTCACCATCGACGGCGAAGATGCCCGCGACTTCGACGATGCGGTCTACTGCGAAGCCAAGCCCGGCAAGCTGCGCCTGTTCTCCGGCGGCTGGAAGTTGTTCGTCGCGATTGCCGACGTGTCCAGCTACGTGAAGATCGGTTCGGCCCTGGACAACGAAGCCCAGGTGCGCGGCAACTCCGTGTATTTCCCTGAGCGCGTAATTCCGATGCTGCCTGAGCAGCTGTCCAACGGCCTGTGCTCGCTGAACCCGAAAGTCGACCGTTTGGCCATGGTGTGCGAGATGACCATCTCCAAGACCGGCGAAATGACCGACTACCAGTTCTACGAAGCGGTGATCCACTCCCAGGCGCGCCTGACCTACAATAAGGTCAGCACCATCCTGGAAACGCCGAAGAGCAGTGAAGCCAAGGCCCTGCGTACCGAGTACGCTGGCGTGGTGCCGCACCTCAAGCAGCTGTACTCGCTGTACAAGGTGTTGCTGGGTGCCCGTCACGTGCGTGGTGCGATCGATTTCGAGACCCAGGAAACCCGGATTGTCTTCGGTTCCGAGCGCAAGATCGCCGCGATCACCCCGACGACCCGTAACGATGCGCACAAGCTGATCGAAGAGTGCATGCTGGCGGCCAACGTGGCCACCGCCGAATTCCTCAAGAAGCACGAGATCCCTGCGTTGTACCGCGTGCACGACGGCCCGCCGCCGGAGCGCCTGGAAAAACTGCGCGCCTTCCTCGGCGAGCTCGGCCTGTCCCTGCACAAGGGCAAGGATGGTCCGACGCCGAAGGACTACCAGGCACTGCTGGCCAGCATCAAGGACCGTCCGGATTACCATGTGATCCAGACAGTGATGCTGCGCTCCCTGAGCCAGGCGGTGTACAGCGCTGACAACCAGGGCCACTTCGGTCTGAATTACGAGGCGTACACCCACTTCACCTCGCCGATCCGCCGTTACCCGGACCTGCTCACGCATCGTGCGATCCGCAGCGTGATCCATTCCAAGCAGAACACCCCGCACGTCAAGCGCGCCGGTGCCATGACCATTCCGAAGGCACGGATCTATCCGTACGACGAAGCGGCCCTGGAACAGTTGGGCGAGCAGTGCTCCATGAGCGAACGCCGCGCCGACGAAGCCACTCGCGACGTGGTGAACTGGCTCAAGTGCGAGTTCATGAAAGACCGTGTGGGCGAGTCGTTCCCAGGCGTGATCACGGCAGTGACCGGCTTTGGTTTGTTTGTCGAACTGACCGACATCTACGTCGAGGGCTTGGTGCACGTCACCGCCTTGCCGGGTGATTACTACCACTTCGATCCTGTGCACCACCGCCTGGCGGGCGAGCGTACCGGTCGCAGCTTCCGCCTGGGCGACACCGTGGAAGTGCAGGTCATGCGCGTCGACCTCGATGAGCGCAAGATCGACTTCGGGATGTCTGACAAACCCGCCGAAGCACCGACTGGCCGTAAAAAGCGTGGCGGCGAGTCCGCAGCGCCTGCGACCAGGGGTAAAGGTGCTCCTGCAAAAACCGCAGAGCCTGAGCCAGCCAAGGCCGGTCGCCGTTCGTCCGTCAAGGACAAGGCTCCCGAAGCCTACCGCCCCAGCGATGCAGCGGCGAAAAACGCCGAACTGCGCAAGAGTCGCGAGTTGAAGCAGCAGTTGCTCAACGAAGCCAAAAGCGGTGGTAAAGCGGCGTCTGGGGGAAAGTCCCACGGGGCGGAAAAGCCGTCGAGCAAGCCGAGTAAACACCGTAAAGGCCCGCCAAAAGCGGGGTCGGCCCCCGCGAAAAGCGGCGGGTCGCGCAAACCTAAGGCCAAGTCATGAGTCTGGAAAAAATCTACGGCGTGCACGCCGTAGAAGCACTGCTGCGTCACCACCCCAAACGTGTCAAGCAAGTGTGGTTGGCGGAAGGGCGCAGCGAGCCGCGTGTGCAAGCGTTGGTCGAACTGGCCACCCAGAACAAGGTTGCCATCGGCCAGGCCGAGCGTCGTGAAATGGACGCGTGGGTCGAAGGCGTTCACCAGGGGGTGGTGGCGGACGTCAGCCCGAGCCAGGTCTGGGGCGAGGCGATGCTCGACGAACTGCTCGATCGCACCGAAGGCGCCCCCCTGCTGCTGGTGCTGGACGGCGTGACCGATCCGCATAACCTCGGCGCCTGCCTGCGTTCGGCGGATGCCGCCGGTGCGTTGGCGGTGATCGTGCCCAAGGACAAGTCGGCAACCCTGACGCCAGTGGTGCGCAAGGTGGCCTGCGGCGCGGCGGAAGTGATCCCGTTGGTGGCGGTGACCAACCTGGCGCGCACCCTGGAAAAACTCCAGCAGCGCGGCCTGTGGGTAGTCGGCACGGCGGGCGAGGCCGAGGTCAGCATTTATGACCAGGACCTGACGGGCCCGACGATCCTGATCATGGGCGCCGAAGGTAAGGGCATGCGTCGCCTGACCCGCGAGCATTGCGACTACCTGGTCAAGCTGCCGATGGCGGGCAGCGTCAGCAGTCTCAATGTCTCGGTGGCCACCGGCGTGTGCCTGTTCGAGGCGCTGCGTCAGCGTAGCGTCAAGGCTGTCGCCAAAAAGCCCTAAGCCAGACCAAGTCAAATGTGGGAGCGGGCTTGCTCGCGAAAGCGTTGGATCAGTTGATATCGATGTTGACTGACACTCCGCTTTCGCGAGCAAGCCCGCTCCCACAGAGTTTTGTATTTGGGCAAAGGTTGGGATTGTTCAAATAATCGCCAATTGCCTTGCGCCGCCCTCGACCCTTCTCTACAATTGCGCCCCTTGCTGTGATGGCAGGCACTTATGTGTCTAGCGTCCACAAGTCCATAAGTGTCATTCACTCCTTGTCTGACCGTTTTTGAGCGGCAGGCTACAACCCGTAAGGAGCATTCATGCGTCATTACGAAATCATCTTTTTGGTCCACCCGGATCAAAGCGAGCAAGTCGGCGGCATGGTTGAGCGTTACACCAAGCTGATCGAAGAAGACGGCGGCAAAATCCACCGTCTGGAAGATTGGGGCCGTCGTCAACTGGCCTACGCAATCAACAATGTTCACAAGGCTCACTACGTGATGCTGAACGTTGAGTGCACTGGCAAGGCCCTGGCCGAGCTGGAAGACAACTTCCGCTACAACGATGCAGTGATCCGTAACCTGGTCATCCGTCGCGAAGAAGCCGTCACCGGCCAATCCGAGATGCTCAAGGCTGAAGAAAACCGCAGTGAGCGCCGTGAGCGTCGCGACCGTCCTGAGCACTCTGACAGCGCCGATGGCGATGACAGCGATAGCGACAGCGACAACAGCGATAACGCTGACGAGTAATCCACGGACCTTTTAAGGAGCCAATCACATGGCACGTTTCTTCCGTCGTCGTAAATTCTGCCGCTTCACCGCTGAAGACGTGAAAGAGATCGATTACAAAGATCTCAACACTCTGAAAGCCTACGTATCCGAGACCGGCAAAATCGTTCCAAGCCGTATCACCGGTACCAAAGCTCGTTATCAGCGTCAGCTGGCCACCGCTATCAAGCGCGCCCGCTTCCTGGCCCTGCTGGCCTACACCGACAGCCACGGCCGCTGAGACCGGGCAGTCGACGAGTAGTAAGGGATTGAATGCATGCGCGCCTTAGCTGACTTCATCATGCGGGGACGTGTGCAGGCCACGTTGGTTGTGGCCGGATCCGCGGCATTGCCGCTGTTGTTCTGGTTGAGTGCCGCCGCTGGGTGCCTTGTGCTCCTGCGGCGCGGTTCGGACGCCTTGAGCGTCCTGGGTATCGGGTTGTTGTCAGCGTTGGTGAGCTGGTACTTCCTGAAGGACCCGACAACACTTTTGGTGTTGCTCGGGGCTGGTGGCCTGGCGTTGGTTTTGCGCGCCGGCCATACCTGGAACCGCGTGCTGCTGTGCAGCGTGGCCGTGGGGTTGTTGTGTGCGGTGAGCCTGGGGACTGTATTCAGTTCCTTCATCGAGTCACTGGCGCAGACGTTCGAACACGTCCTGCCGCTGGCGATGGGTGAGGTCTACGAGACATTCTCGGCAGACCAGAAGGCGTTTCTCACCGCCCTGAGCGCTCCGCTGATGATCATTTCGATAGCGTCTTCGCTGCAGATCTTTAGCGTGCTGTGCCTGATTCTTGGGCGCTATTGGCAGGCGTCGTTGTATAACCCCGGTGGTTTCGGTCGCGAGTTTCGCGCCATCCGATTCCCCAAGAGCGTGGCGCTGTCACTGCTGGCCGTCATGTGTGTCGCTCCGTTTTTCGGACTGCATGCACTGATCCTGTTGCCGTTGTGCAGTGTTGCGCTGGTCTTCGCCGGCCTGGCCCTGATTCACGGGCTGGTGGCGCAGAAGCGACTGGCCACGTTCTGGCTGGTGGGGATATACGTGACGTTGCTGCCTTTCATGCACTTGCTCGGTCCGTTGCTCGTGGTCTTGGCCATCGTTGACAGCCTGATTGATTTTCGCGGTCGTATGGCGTCGAAAGACGCCGACAACGCGAACGGTGAAGGTTAAAAGTTAGAGGATTTTCACATGCAACTGATCCTTCTGGAAAAAATCGCCAACCTGGGCAACCTGGGCGACAAAGTAAACGTTAAGGCCGGCTACGGTCGTAACTACCTGCTGCCTTTCGGCAAAGCCACCGCTGCGACCGCTGCCAACCTGGCTGCGTTCGAAGAGCGTCGTGCCGAGCTGGAAAAAGCCGCCGCAGACCGTAAGGCATCGGCTGAAAGCCGTGCTGCCCAACTGGCCGAGCTGGAAGTGACCATCACTGCCACCGCTGGCGACGAAGGCAAGCTGTTCGGTTCTATCGGTACTCACGACATCGCTGACGCACTGACCGCCTCCGGCGTTGAAGTGGCGAAAAGCGAAGTTCGTCTGCCGAACGGCACCATCCGCAACGTAGGCGAATTCGACGTAGCCGTGCACCTGCACGCCGAAGTTGAAGCCACCGTACGCGTTGTCGTGGTAGCAGCCTAAGCAACACCTGTCGGTTGGCACCCTCGGGTGCTAGCCGGTAACATCGGGCACGATCCTGTTTACAGGTCGTGCCCTTTGTCTTTCTGCAATTGCTGAATTTCATAACCAGACGTGGCCATGAACGAAATCACCGCTCCCGAGCAATATGATCTGCAAACCGCTGCCCTGAAGGTGCCTCCGCATTCCATCGAGGCCGAACAGGCCGTACTCGGTGGCCTGATGCTGGACAACAACGCCTGGGAACGCGTGCTCGATCAAGTCTCCGACGGCGATTTCTACCGGCATGACCACCGCCTGATTTTCCGTGCGATCGCCCGTCTGGCCGATCAGAACATGCCGATCGACGTCGTTACCCTGGCCGAGCAATTGGACAAGGAAGGGCAGACGTCCCAGGTTGGCGGCCTCGGTTACCTGGGCGAACTGGCGAAAAACACGCCGTCGGTCGCCAACATCAAGGCCTATGCGCAGATCGTCCGCGAGCGGGCGACCTTGCGTCAGTTGATCGGCATCAGCACCGAGATCGCCGACAGCGCTTTCAACCCGGAAGGTCGCACCGCCGCCGAGATCCTCGACGAAGCCGAACGGCAGATCTTCCAGATTGCCGAGGCTCGGCCGAAAACCGGCGGCCCGGTGAGCGTCAACGACCTGTTGACCAAGGCCATCGACCGCATCGACACCTTGTTCAACACCGACAACGCCATCACGGGCCTGTCCACCGGTTACACCGACCTCGACGAGAAGACCAGCGGCCTGCAACCGTCCGACCTGATCATCGTCGCCGGCCGTCCGTCCATGGGTAAGACCACCTTTGCGATGAACCTGGTGGAAAACGCCGTGCTGCGCAGCGACAAGGCGGTGCTGGTGTATTCCCTCGAGATGCCAGGCGAATCGCTGATCATGCGTATGCTCTCGTCCCTGGGGCGCATCGACCAGACCAAGGTCCGTTCCGGCCAACTGGAAGACGACGACTGGCCGCGCCTCACCTCGGCGGTCAACCTGCTCAACGACCGCAAGCTGTTCATCGACGATACGGCCGGTATCAGCCCGTCGGAAATGCGCGCCCGGACCCGGCGCCTGGTGCGTGAGCACGGCGATATCGCGCTGATCATGATCGACTACCTGCAGCTGATGCAGATCCCCGGTTCCAGCGGCGACAACCGGACCAACGAGATTTCCGAAATCTCCCGTTCCCTCAAGGCCCTGGCCAAGGAGTTCAACTGCCCGGTGGTGGCGCTCTCCCAGCTGAACCGCTCCCTGGAACAGCGCCCGAACAAGCGCCCGGTGAACTCCGACTTGCGGGAATCCGGAGCGATCGAGCAGGACGCCGACGTCATCATGTTCGTGTACCGCGACGAGGTGTATCACCCCGAGACGGAGCACAAGGGCATCGCCGAAATCATCATCGGCAAGCAGCGGAACGGCCCGATCGGCTTCATCCGCCTGGCGTTCATCGGCAAATACACGCGCTTCGAAAACCTGGCACCGGGTAGCTACAATTTCGATGACGATGAATAACCCGTTCGGCTACGTCCTGTAGGAGCTGGCGAGTGCAACGAGACTGCGATCTTTCCACTGCCAGTTGAGTCGAAAGCGAAAGATCAAAAGATCGCAGGCTTCGCCAGCTCCTACAGAACCCGCTTTCTCTGCACGGGTTGTAGTGACCGATTTCCGACCATAGCCGTCGGAATTGGTCAAAATTTGTGCTATATTCCGCGCCCGCGATTTTTCATCCTTTATACCGGTCATCGACATGCAAGCAGCCAAGCCGTTATTTGACTATCCCAAGTACTGGGCCGAATGTTTCGGCCCGGCGCCGTTCCTGCCCATGAGCAGGGAGGAGATGGATCAGCTTGGCTGGGATTCGTGCGACATCATCATCGTGACCGGTGATGCCTATGTCGATCACCCATCGTTCGGCATGGCGATCATTGGCCGTCTGCTGGAAGCCCAGGGCTTTCGCGTGGGGATCATTGCCCAGCCGAACTGGCAGTCCAAAGACGACTTCATGAAGCTTGGCGAGCCCAACCTGTTTTTCGGTGTCGCGGCCGGCAACATGGACTCGATGATCAACCGCTACACCGCCGACAAGAAAATCCGCTCCGATGACGCCTACACCCCAGGTGGCCTGGCGGGCAAACGGCCGGATCGCGCGAGCCTGGTCTACAGCCAGCGCTGCAAGGAAGCCTACAAGCACGTACCGATCGTGCTCGGCGGTATCGAAGCGTCGCTGCGACGCATCGCCCATTACGACTACTGGCAGGACCGGGTGCGCAACTCGATCCTGATCGACGCCTGTGCCGACATCCTGCTCTACGGCAACGCCGAGCGGGCGATTGTCGAAGTCGCCCAGCGCCTGTCCTATGGCCACAAGATCGAAGACATCACCGACGTGCGCGGTACCGCATTCATTCGTCGCGATACGCCGCAAGGCTGGTACGAAGTCGACTCCACGCGCATCGACCGCCCGGGCAAGATCGACAAGATCATCAATCCGTACGTGAACACCCAGGACACTCAAGCCTGCGCCATCGAGCAGGAGAAGGGGCCGGTTGAGGACCCGAGCGAAGCCAAGGTCGTGCAGATCCTGGCGAGCCCGAAAATGACCCGGGACAAGACCGTGATTCGCCTGCCGTCGGTGGAAAAGGTCCGTGGCGACGCGGTGCTCTATGCCCACGCCAACCGCGTACTGCACTTGGAAACCAACCCAGGCAACGCCCGCGCCCTGGTGCAGAAACACGGCGAAGTCGACGTCTGGTTCAACCCGCCGCCCATTCCGATGACCACCGAAGAAATGGACTACGTGTTTGGCATGCCTTACGCGCGTGTTCCCCATCCGGCGTACGGCAAGGAGAAGATCCCGGCCTACGAGATGATCCGTTTCTCGGTGAACATCATGCGTGGCTGCTTTGGTGGCTGCACCTTCTGCTCGATCACCGAGCACGAAGGCCGGATCATCCAGAACCGCTCCGAAGAGTCGATCATCCGCGAGATCGAAGAGATCCGCGACAAGGTCCCGGGCTTCACCGGGGTCATTTCCGACCTCGGCGGCCCGACCGCGAACATGTATCGCATTGCCTGCAAGAGCCCGGAAATCGAATCCGCGTGCCGCAAGCCGTCCTGCGTGTTCCCGGGCATCTGCCCGAACCTGAACACCGACCATTCTTCGCTGATCCAGCTGTACCGCAGCGCCCGGGCCTTGCCTGGGGTGAAGAAGATTTTGATTGCCTCCGGCCTGCGTTACGACCTGGCGGTCGAGTCGCCGGAATACGTCAAGGAACTGGTGACCCACCACGTCGGCGGTTACCTGAAGATCGCGCCGGAGCACACCGAGGAAGGCCCGCTCAACCAGATGATGAAGCCGGGCATCGGCAGCTATGACAAATTCAAGCGGATGTTCGAGAAGTACACCAAGGAAGCCGGGAAGGAGCAGTACCTGATTCCCTACTTCATCGCCGCTCACCCGGGCACCACCGACGAAGACATGATGAACCTGGCGCTGTGGCTCAAGGGCAACGGTTTCCGGGCTGACCAAGTGCAGGCGTTCTATCCGTCGCCGATGGCCACGGCCACTGCCATGTACCACTCGGGCAAGAACCCGCTGCGCAAGGTCACCTACAAGAGCGATGCGGTGACCATCGTCAAGAGCGAGGAACAGCGCCGCCTGCACAAGGCCTTCCTGCGGTATCACGACCCCAAGGGCTGGCCGATGCTGCGTGAGGCGTTGACCCGCATGGGCCGCGCCGATTTGATCGGGCCGGGCAAGAACCAATTGATCCCGCTGCACCAGCCGGCCACCGACAGCTACCAGAGCGCCCGTCGCAAGAACTCGACGCCAGCCGGCAGCCACAAGGTGGCCAAGGAAACCACCAAGATCCTGACCCAGCACACCGGCCTGCCGCCCCGGGCCAGTGATGGCGGTAACCCGTGGGACAAGCGTGAGCAGGCCAAGGCCGCGGCTTTCGCCCGCAACCAGCAGGCCGCCAAGGAACGCAAGGATGCGGCCAAGGGCAAGGGGCCGAAGCCGGCACGCAAGCCTGTGGTGCCGCGCTAACGGGTCAATCTACGATGAAAAACGCCAGCCTCAGTGCTGGCGTTTTGCTTTCTAGCGACGGTGCTGCCCATTTGCTATCTTGGCCGCCGCCGGTGCCAGCCTAGCCAATGCAATAAAGCCGAACACTGCTTCCTTGTGGCGAGGGGATCAGTGTGGGTAACGTCTAACCCTCCGATTCTCAAGGACGATTCATATGAGCAGCGCTACAACGGGCATCGGCATGGACCTGAGCTTCTCCCAGTTCATGGCCCGCAAACGCATTGAAAGCCAGATCAACCTGCCGCGCCTGTTTGCCGCCATTGACGCCGATCCTGGCATCGCCGGGGCGGGTGTGGTGTATGTCGATTCCGAATACAACGTCGTGACCCTGCGCGAGTTCAAGCCGATTTGCAGCATCGCGCCCAAGCGCATCATTTTGCGCGAGGCGAAAAAGTACATCGCGCCGCAGCAGTTCATCGATCAGGTCAAAAGCAGCCCCCGCGAGTCCAAGCTCGGGCTTGAAGCAACCAACGCCGGCTTGTCCTGTGTCGCCGCGGTGATCGGTTGGGTGGTGGTGTTCAGTGGCAGCGTCGCGGTGCCCTTTACGGCGGGGGCAAGTGCCTTTGTCGTTGCCCTGGGTGCCGCTGCCGCGACGGCCAGTACCGCGCAATGTGTCATTGGCGGGATGCGGGTGGCCAATGAGCTGAGCAATCCGACCGGCAACGATGAGATGAACGACGCCGACTGGTACAACATCGTGTCGCCGATCCTTGACGGGGTTTCTCTGGTGGGTGTCGGTGGCTCGGCCCTGACGACTGTCCGGCTGCTCAAGGCCAACAAGGCGGCCGCCACCGGAAAGAGTTGGTATCAGTTGCTCAAGGGGCTGAATCGGCAAGAGCGCAGCAAACTGACCAAGGAGCTGTTGACGCTGAGGGACCCGAGCCTGACCGCGAAGCTGCTCAAGCTGCAGCAGCGCGCGGGAGCCCTGCCCAAACGTTATTCGTCTGCCGAGATCAGGCACGCGACGCTGACGCAGATAAAGGACTCCCTCGGAGGCGCGCTGGGGGTCATTGGCAGTTATACCGGTGATGGCGCCGTGAAGACGGTTGCCGTCGGCCTGTACGAGGAGTTCACGGAATGATCGGGGGCGGATCGCTGAAGTCATTCCTCGCCCGTTATTTTCCGGTGTTCATGGGGACGATCCTGCTGGGCTGCTTTTCCGGGTCCACGCTGCTTGTGTTGGCTGGGGCCACGTATTGGCGTGCCCTGGAGCCGTCAACCAGGACCGACTATGTCGGGCTCGGCACCTTGGCCCTGGTGCTCGTCCTGGTCCTGGGCAACCTCTTGATCGCTCGCGGGCGTGCCTGGGCGGTCTGGTGGGTGGCGGGGTATTTCCTGGCCTGTCTGGCAGCGGTGCTGCCGACGTTCGCTTATGGAGCGCATCAGGGCGTATACCTCTTCGCCTTGCTGTTGCCACTGCTGGGGCTGTTACTGCTCAACAGCAAGCGTCATCGGGAAATGCGCAGCAAACTCGTCGATATCCGCCGTCAACGCGCGCTGATCATTCAGGCCGCCAAGGCCTCACGCCCGCGTCGCTGAGTCGATTCGCGCCGCATTTATGTGCATTCCTTTACAGATGAATACGGGCATCGCGCGTTTTTAGTGCTCTACTGCCTTGAGTAGACAAAGAAAGTGTCGGGCCTGCCTGCATGGCATAAGTCTTGCGCCGCTTTCGATACCGCCCAGGCTCGCAGGAGGCACGTCGTGTCGATCCATGTCGCATTGCATCACGTCACGCATTACCGCTACGACCGCGCCGTCGAGCTCGGCCCGCAGATTGTTCGCCTGCGCCCGGCAGCCCACAGCCGCACGCGGATTCTTTCCTATGCGCTGAAGGTTTCGCCCGAGCAGCATTTCATCAACTGGCAGCAAGACCCCCAGGGCAATTACCTGGCGCGGCTGGTATTTCCCGAGAAAACCCGGGAGCTGCGGATCGAGGTCGATCTGCTGGCGGAAATGGCGGTGTTCAATCCGTTCGATTTCTTTCTCGAGCCCTACGCCGAGAAAATTCCATTTGCCTACGCGGCTGACGAACGCAAGGAGCTGGCGCCTTACCTGGAAACCCTGCCGCTGACGCCGAGGTTCCAGGCCTACCTGGACGGCATCGACCGCACGCCGCTGCCGGCGGTGGATTTCCTGGTGGCGCTCAACCAGCGCCTGAGCGAAGACATCAACTACCTGATCCGCATGGAACCCGGCGTCCAGACCCCGGAGCATACCCTTGAGCACGCGTCCGGCTCGTGCCGCGACTCGGCCTGGTTGTTGGTGCAGCTGTTGCGCAACCTTGGCCTGGCCGCGCGGTTTGTCTCCGGTTACCTGATCCAGTTGACCGCCGACGTGAAGAGCCTTGATGGCCCGTCCGGCACCGACGTCGACTTCACCGACTTGCACGCCTGGTGCGAGGTCTACCTGCCCGGTGCCGGCTGGATCGGCCTGGATGCGACGTCCGGGCTGTTCGCTGGTGAAGGCCATATCCCGCTGGCCTGTAGTCCCGATCCGTCCTCGGCGGCACCGATCAGTGGCCTGGTGGAGCCCTGCGAGTGTGAGTTCAGCCACGAAATGTCCGTCGAGCGGGTCTGGGAAGCGCCGCGGGTGACCAAGCCTTACACCGACGCGCAATGGCTGGCGATCCAGGCACTGGGGCGGCAGATCGATGCCGATCTGCTGGAGGGCGACGTGCGCCTGACCATGGGCGGCGAACCGACCTTTGTCTCCATCGATGACCCGGACGGCGCCGAGTGGAACACCGCGGCACTCGGGCCGGACAAGCGCCGGCTCTCCGCCGAGCTGTTCCAGCGCATGCGCAATCACTATGCGCCCAAGGGGCTGGTGCATTTCGGCCAGGGCAAGTGGTACCCCGGCGAGCAACTGCCGCGCTGGTCGCTCAATTGCTATTGGCGGCGCGACGGGGTGCCGATCTGGCACAACAGCGCGTTGATCGCCGACGAGCAGGAGGATTACGGCGCCGATGGCGAACTGGCCGGACGCTTCCTGGCGAGTGTCGCCGAGCGTTTGAAGATTCCTGCGCGGTTCGTGTTTCCGGCCTACGAAGACAACTTCTATTACCTCTGGCGCGAAGGGGCACTGCCTTCGAACGTCACGGCCGAGGACCCACGCCTGGAGGACGCTCTGGAGCGAGCACGGTTGCGCAAGGTCTTCAGCCAGGGCCTGGACAAGGTCATCGGCCAGGTCCTGCCGTTGGCTCGCACCGCCAAGGGGGATCAGTGGCAAAGCGGCCGCTGGTACCTGCGTGACAACCACTGCCGCCTGGTGCCGGGGGATTCGCCCCTGGGGTATCGCTTGCCACTGGCGTCCCAGCCTTGGGTGACGGCGGCCGAGTACCCGTTCATCCACCCCACAGACCCGAACCAGGACTTGCCCGAACTGCCTGGCACCGAGCAACTGGCGCGTCACGGCGAGGCGGCGGCTGAGCAGGAGCGTGTCCCGGAGATCGACAAGTCCGCCGACTGGCTGACCCGCACCGCCTTCTGTGCCGAGGCCCGCGAAGGCCGGCTCTATCTGTTCATGCCGCCCCTGGAGCGGGTCGAGGATTACCTGGAACTGGTCAGCGCCATCGAGGCGACGGCTGAGGAGCTGCGGTGTCCGGTGCTGTTGGAAGGCTACGAGCCGCCGAGCGACCCGCGCCTGAGCAATTTCCGCATCACCCCCGACCCCGGTGTGATCGAGGTCAACGTACAACCTTCGGCGACCTGGGATGAATTGGTCGAGCGCACTGAGTTTTTGTACGAAGAAGCGCGACAGACCCGACTGACCACCGAGAAATTCATGATCGATGGCCGGCACACCGGCACGGGGGGCGGCAACCATTTCGTACTGGGTGGCGCGACACCGGCCGATTCACCGTTCCTGCGACGTCCCGACCTGCTGCGCAGCCTGATCAGTTACTGGCATAACCACCCGTCGTTGTCCTACCTGTTTTCCGGGTTGTTCATCGGCCCGACCTCCCAGGCGCCCCGCGTGGACGAGGCGCGCAACGACGCCTTGTACGAGCTGGAAATCGCGTTCGCGCAAATGCCACAGCCCGGCGAAGAGTGTCCACCGTGGTTGGTCGATCGCTTGTTGCGCAACCTGTTGATCGACGTGACCGGCAATACGCACCGCGCCGAATTCTGTATCGACAAACTCTATTCGCCGGATGGCGCCACTGGGCGCCTCGGCCTGTTGGAGTTGCGTGCGTTCGAGATGCCGCCCCACGCCCGCATGAGCCTGGCCCAGCAATTACTGCTGCGGGCGCTGGTGGCGCGGTTCTGGCGCGAGCCTTATGCGCCGGCGAAACTGGCCCGCTGGGGCACCGAGCTGCATGACCGTTTCCTGCTGCCGCACTTTATCGAACAGGATTTTGCCGATGTCATCCATGAGCTGAACGCCGCCGGCTACCCGCTGCGGGCCGAATGGTTCGCCGCGCACCTGGAGTTCCGCTTCCCCAAGGTGGGCGATTACGCGGTCAGCGGTATCGAGCTGCAATTGCGCCAAGCCCTCGAGCCTTGGCATGTGCTGGGGGAGGAGGGCGCGGTGGGCGGCACCGTGCGTTATGTGGATTCCTCCCTGGAGCGTTTGCAGGTCAAGCTCAGCGGCCTGGCGCCGCAACGCTACCTGCTGACCTGCAATGGCGTGCCGGTGCCGTTGCAACCGACTGGCCGAATCGGCGAATTTGTCGCTGGGGTGCGTTTCCGAGCGTGGCAACCGGCCAACTGCCTGCAACCGACTATCCCGGTGCATGCGCCGCTGGTTTTCGATTTGCTCGATACCTGGATGCAACGTTCCGTGGGCGGTTGCCAGTATCATGTGGCCCATCCGGGCGGGCGCAACTATGACAGCCTGCCGGTGAATGCCAACGAGGCCGAGAGCCGGCGCATGGCGCGCTTCTTCCGTCTCGGGCACACGCCGGGGAAACTGCCGATACCCAGCCTGGCAGTGGATGACGAGTTTCCACTCACGCTCGACCTGCGACGTTTTCAGGACGCATCAAAAAAATAAAGAAGCCGTTCGACTGCGTAGGAACTGCGGTGTAGGAGCTGTGTAGGAGCTGTCGAGTGAAACGAGGCTGCGATCTTTCCCCTACCAATTGAGTCTGGAGCGAAAGATCAAAAGATCAAAAGATCGCAGCCTTCGGCAGCTCCTACAGGACACAACCCAGCGTTTCGCCACAATCTTCACCTATCCGGGCGTCATGCGCTTGCGCTAGTCTCACCTTTCATTGCCGTCTGCCGAGCTTTCCATGCCTGACCTGCTTGACCGTTACCCGCTGACGACGGGCACCTATCACGAATTAATGGACGACAGCGGTGCGGTACGTACGCACTGGCGGCGGCTGTTCGACCAGTTGCAGCGCAGCACGCCGGCCCAGTTGCTCCAGCGCCAGGCCCTGCTGGCCCGGCAGATCCAGGAAAACGGCGTGACCTACAACGTCTACGCCGATCCGAAAGGCGCTGACCGGCCGTGGGAACTGGACCTGCTGCCCCATGTGATCGACCCGCAGGAATGGAAGCATCTGTCCGCCGGAATCGCCCAGCGTGCGCGATTGCTCAATGCGGTGCTGGCCGACCTGTACGGGCCGCAGCGGCTGATCAGCGAAGGGCTGTTGCCGGCGGAGCTGGTGTTCGGGCACAACAATTTCCTCTGGCCCTGCCAGGGCATCGCGCCGCCGGACGGCAGTTTCCTGCACTTGTATGCGGTGGATCTGGCGCGCACGCCCGACGGCCGCTGGTGGGTCACGGCGGACCGGACCCAGGCGCCTTCGGGGGCCGGGTACGCGTTGGAAAATCGCATGATCGTTTCCCGTGCATTTCCCGACTTGTATCGCGACTTGAAGGTGCGGCACCTGTCCGGATTTTTCCGCACCTTGCAGGAAACCCTGGCGCGACAGGCGCCCAGCGACGGCGAGTCGCCGCTGGTGGTGCTGTTGACGCCTGGGCGGTTCAACGAAAGCTATTTCGAACACCTGTACCTGGCGCGCCAGTTGGGCTATCCGCTGGTGGAGGGCGGCGACCTGACGGTTCGCGATGCTACGGTCTACCTCAAGACCCTCAGTGGCCTGCGCCGGGTCCACGCCATCATGCGCCGGCTCGACGACGATTTCTGCGACCCCCTGGAGCTGCGCACCGATTCGGCCCTCGGCGTGCCGGGGTTGCTGGAAGCCGTGCGCCAGGGCCGGGTGCTGGTGGCCAATGCCTTGGGCAGTGGCGTGCTGGAGTCGCCGGGCCTCCTGGGCTTTCTGCCGAAGATCAACCAGTACCTGTTCGGCGAAGAACTGCTGCTGCCGTCCATCGCCACCTGGTGGTGCGGTGAGCCGCCGGTGTTGGCCCAGGCCCTGGAAAAATTGCCGCAACTGTTGATCAAGCCGGCGTTTCCGTCCCAGAGTTTCAGTCCGGTGTTCGGTCGCGACCTGAGCGAGGCGCAGCGCGGCCAACTGGCGGCGCGCATGCAGGCACGGCCTTATGCCTATGTCGCCCAGGAACTGGCGCAACTGTCCCAGGCACCGGTCTGGCAGGCCGAAGATGGGCAAATCCAGCCCCGGGCGATCGGCATGCGCATGTATGCCGTGTCCGGCAAGGATGATTATCGGGTGCTGCCGGGTGGCCTGACCCGGGTGGCCGCCGAGGCCGATGCCGAAGTGGTGTCGATGCAGCGCGGTGGCGCCAGCAAGGACACCTGGGTCTTGGGAGAGCAGGCGCCCGGCGGTGAACAATGGAAGGCCCAGCGAACCGTGGGGGTCCATGACCTGGTTCGACGGGATCCGTACCTGCCTTCGCGGGTGGTGGAAAACCTGTTCTGGTTCGGCCGCTACTGCGAGCGTTGCGATGGCAGCGCGCGGTTGTTGCGGATCATGCTGGCGCGTTATGTCGATGGCGACGATCCGCAGGCCCTGCAATCGGCGGTGGCGCTGGGCGAAAGCCTGATGCTGCTGCCCGAAGAGGGCGAACTGCCCGAGCGTTTGCTGGCGGCACTGCTGGGGGACGACTGGTCGTTCAGCCTGCGCTCCAACCTGCAGCGCTTGCAATGGGCCGCCTCGCAGGTGCGCGGCAAGCTGTCCCGGGAGAACTGGCAGGCGCTGGTGGAGCTGCAGCGCGAAGCCATGGAACTGGAAACCGAGGAAGCGGACTTCGGCGAGTTGCTGGATTTCCTCAATCGGCT
The DNA here is from genome assembly GCF_900101575.1 of Pseudomonas sp. NFACC37-1. Classification (NCBI taxonomy): domain Bacteria; kingdom Pseudomonadati; phylum Pseudomonadota; class Gammaproteobacteria; order Pseudomonadales; family Pseudomonadaceae; genus Pseudomonas; species Pseudomonas sp. NFACC37-1. The sequence continues at coordinate 17,334 of NZ_FMUZ01000045.1, forward strand.
GGTGATGTCCCTCGCGGCGTTGTCCGGGTTCGCCCTGGACGACATGACCCGCGACGAAGGCTGGCGCTTCCTGATGATCGGCCGGCGCCTGGAGCGCCTGCAGTTTCTCAGCAGTAGCCTGGCGGCGTTCCTGCGCAGCGATGCGGTATTCGATCAGGCTGGGCTTGAGTGGTTGCTGGAACTGGGCAACAGCAGCATCACCTACCGCTCGCGTTATTTGGCGGTGGCCCAGTTGATCCCGGTGCTGGACTTGCTGCTGCTGGACGAACAGAACCCCCACGCGGTGCTCTTCCAGTTGAAGCTGGTGACCCGCACGCTCAAGCGCTTGAACGATGATTTTGCCGCCCCCAGGGAAACCGCCTTGCCGGACCTGGTCGCACGCCTGTCACGCTTTGACCTGCGTTGCCTGGAAAACCCGCTGTTCGGTGAAGCGAGCCTGCGCGCCGCGCTCGATGGGTTGGCCGACCTGTTGCAGGAAGTGGCCGATGCCAGCGGCCAGGTGTCCGATCGCCTGGCCTTGCGTCATTTCGCCCACGTCGATGACGTCAGCCAACGCACGGTGTCCGTCTGATGAACGCTCGTTACCAGATCCTCCACGACACCCATTACCACTATGACAGCCCGGTGTCCCTGGCCCAGCAGCTTGCTCATCTGTGGCCTCGGGCCTGTGACTGGCAGCGTTGCACCGAACAGCAACTGTTGATCAGCCCGGAACCGACGACCCGGCGCGATGAACAGGATGTGTTTGGCAACCCGCTGACCCGGCTGGCCTTTGAACGGCCCCATGACGAGCTGCTGGTCAATGCCCGCCTGAGCGTCGAGGTGCTGGCCCGTCCCGAGCTGGATTTCAACCTGTCCCCGGCCTGGGAGTCGACCCGCAACGCGCTGACCTACAGTGGCCGGCCATTGGCGGCGCCGTTGCTGGAGGCGTGCCGTTATCGTTTCGAATCACCCTATGTGCACCTCAAGCGCAGCTTCGTCGAGTTTTCCGAAAGCTGCTTCCCGCCGGGGCGGCCGTTGATGTTTGGTGTTCGAGCGCTGATGGAGAAGATTTTCGAGGAATTCACCTTCGACGCCGAGGCGACCCAAGTGGCGACGCCGCTGGTGGAGGTGCTGGAACGGCGGCGGGGCGTATGCCAGGACTTCGCCCACCTGATGCTGGCTTGCGTGCGCTCTCGCGGCCTGGCGGCGCGTTACGTCAGCGGCTACCTGCTGACGCAGCCGCCGCCCGGCCAGCCCCGGCTGATTGGCGCCGATGCGTCCCATGCCTGGGTCTCGGTGTATTGCCCGGTGTTGGGGTGGGTGGACTTCGACCCGACCAACAACGTCCAACCGGCCCTGGAACACATCACCCTGGCCTGGGGCCGGGATTTTTCCGATGTGTCACCGTTGCGGGGCGTGATCCTGGGGGGCGGTGCCCATGATCCTGAAGTGCGGGTGACGGTGATGCCGTTGGAGTCATGAACACTGTGTGAACAATGTGGGAGCGAGCTTGCTCGCGATAGCGTCGTGTCAGCCAATGAGGAGTTGACGGTTAATTCGCTATCGCGAGCAAGCTCGCTCCCACAGTGTGGATCGGATCATCGGGCCCTGGGGGAATCAGGCGTCGGGAGCCTGATCTTTCGGTGCATCACCATCCTCTTCTGCTGCTACTTCGCCTTCGGTATCCGGGGTCAGTGCGGCTTCTTCTTCAGCTGTGGCTTTCTTGCGCTGCAGCTTTTCCTCTTTCTTCTGCTCCTTGGCCAAGTCTCTCTGACGTTTGGCGAAGGAATAATTGGGTTTGGCCATGGGCGATCCTCTGGGGTCGAAGGTGAGGTTGAGCGGCGCATATTCTGCCCTGTATCGGGGCCGAGCCGTTAGCTGGGTTTTTGTTCGGCCCATTTTGGCTGTACGGACGGTTGCCATTCGTCCAGGGCATCGAGCAGGTTCTGCGCGGATTCGCTCACTTGCAGCATGTCACGATGGGGCGCGCGGACGAAGCCTTCGTCGACGATATGATCGAGAAAAGCGGTGAGCTTGCTGTAGAAACCGTTCACTTCCAACAGCCCCAGCGGTTTGCCGTGGTAGCCGAGCTGGCCCCAGGTCCAGACTTCGAACAACTCCTCCAGCGTGCCGAGGCCGCCGGGCAGGGCGATGAAGGCATCGCTGAGTTCAGCCATGCGCGCCTTGCGAGCATGCATGCCGTCCACCACTTCCAGGCGGGTCAGGCCGCTGTGGCCGATTTCCTTGTCCTTCAGGCTTTGCGGGATGATGCCGATGACTTCGCCGCCAGCCGCCAGGGCCGCGTCGGCGACGACACCCATCAGGCCGACGGCCCCGCCGCCATAGACCAGGGTCAGTTTTCGTTCCGCCAACGCCCGCCCGAGGGCCTGTGCCGCTTCACGATACGCTGGGTCGGTGCCAGTGCTGGCGCCGCAAAATACACAAACAGACGCAATGGACATGCTTTACTCCGTGGTCAGTCACTGCACCAGAGTAAAGCCTGGCCTATGCTGCGCAAAGGACTTAAACCTCGCGCCGGGGTTTTTCATAGGTGCCACTGGCGCCACAGGCGTAGGCGGCGAGCAAGCTGCATAACAGGCTATTGAAGTTCATGGCGGTCGCTCCAGAGGTTGATGGGGCTGATCATAGGGGCGCGTCATACTTCTGGCTGGTTGATTATGTCCATCAGGCTGATAGCCTTAAGTTGTATACAATCTTTGACTCAGGTCATAGGAACTTGCCGGAAAATCAGGCAGTCTTTCCCTTTGACGGATTTTTGTTAACCATGCCTTGGAGATTCACGATGTTTGCCAAACTTGTTGCAGTATCCCTGTTGACGCTGGCCAGCAGCCAACTGATGGCAGCGGAGTGCAAGACCACCATCGACTCGACCGACCAGATGTCCTTCAACACGAAGGCCATCGAGATCGACAAGAGCTGCAAGACGTTCACCGTTGAGCTGACCCACTCGGGCAGCTTGCCGAAAAACGTCATGGGCCATAACTGGGTGCTGAGCAAAGAGGCCGACATGCAGCCGATCGCCACCGATGGCCTCGCTGCCGGTATCGACAAGAACTACCTCAAGGAAGGTGATGCCCGCATCATCGCCCACACCAAACTCATCGGCGCCAAGGAAACCGACTCGGTGACCTTTGACGTGTCGAAACTTGATGCCGCTGAAAAATACGGCTTCTTCTGCTCGTTCCCAGGCCACATCTCGATGATGAAAGGCACCGTTACGCTGAAGTGATCAATTTCAGGTACAAAAAAGCGCCCTATGCAGGGCGCTTTTTTATGCCAGGCAACCGCTCCTTGTGGGAGCGAGCTCGCTCGCGATGACGGCAGAACATCCAACATCAATGCAAACTGACCCACCGCTATCGCGAGCAAGCTCGCTCCCACAGAGCCCACAGGGATTGCCGGTCACGGGGCGTAAGGCATCACCCGCTTGTGCTCGGTCTTGCGATAGGTGTCGCAAATGATCCTGGCCGCTTCTTCGCGAATCGGCTGGCCGTGCAGGAACGCATCGATCTCGGCGTAGGTCACGCCGTGGGAGGCTTCATCCGGCTTGCCTGGCGACAGGTCTTCAAGATCGGCGGTGGGGACTTTTTCCACCAGCGATTCCGGCGCGCCAAAGCCCCGGGCGATGGCCCGGACCTGGTTTTTCACCAGGCCGCTCAACGGCGCCAGGTCGCAGGCGCCGTCACCGAACTTGGTGAAGAACCCCATGACCGCTTCGGCCGCATGGTCAGTGCCGATCACCAGGCCCTGCTCGGCCCCGGCGATCGTGTATTGCGCCACCATGCGCATCCGCGCCTTGGTATTGCCCAGCACGAAGTCCCGCGAGACCGCCGCCTTGCCTTCGAACGCCGCGACTTGCTCGGCCAAGGCCTTGACCGCCGGGCCAATATTGACGGTATGGCGCTCGTCGGGATCGATGAAGTCCACACAGGCCTGTGCTTCATGCTCATCGAACTGGGTTTCGTACGGCAGGCGCACGGCGATGAACTTATAGGCGGCGTTGCCGGTTTTCTCCCGCAGTTCGCGCATGGCACGTTGGGCCAGCAGCCCGGCGGTCAGCGAGTCGACGCCACCGCTGATGCCCAGCACGAGGGACTTGAGCCCGGAATTGACCAGGCAATCCTGGATAAAGCTCACTCGCCGGGCGATTTCGGCCTTGAGGTCGGCGTCATGGGCGAACGGTGGCTGGACCTTGAGCTGTTCAGCAATCTCACGCTGTACGGCTTGCATGAATTCACTCCTTGCTTGATGTATCAAAGGGCGGCAGGTACTTGGAAAACGTGTCGCATGTAGGCGACGAAATTCGGGTCCTTGCAGTGGGTCTTGCCGGGCTCGTCTGAAATCTTGGCCACGGGTTGCCCGTCACAGCTGATCATTTTAAGCACGATGCTCATGGGCTCGACACCCGGAATGTCACAGGTCAGATTGGTGCCAATACCGAAGCTGACATTAATGCGACCACGCAACGCGCGAAAAATCTCCAGGCATTTGGGCAGTGTCAGGCTATCGGAGAACACCAGGGTCTTGCTCATCGGGTCGATGCCGAGCTTGTGGTAGTGGGCAATGGCTTTTTCGCCCCAGATCACCGGGTCGCCGGAGTCATGGCGCAAACCGTCGAACAGCTTGGCGAAGAACAGATCGAAATCCTTGAGGAAGGCATCCATGGTGATGCAGTCGGTGAGGGCGATCCCCAGCAGGCCCCGGTACTCGCGGACCCAGCAATCGAGGGCGGCGATCTGGCTGTCGATCAGCCGCGGGCCCAGTTGCTGGTGGGCCATGATCCATTCATGGGCCATGGTGCCCAGGGGTTTCATGTCCAGCTCCCGGGACAGGTGCACGTTACTGGTACCGACGAAACGCCCGGGGAAATCATGCTTGAGCACGTTGACCACTTCTTCCTGGACGCGGAAGGAAAACCGCCGACGGGTGCCGAAATCCGCGACCTGCAGTTCGGACAGCTCGTCGGCGCTGGCGTTGGCGCTCAGCCAGTCGAACTTGCGATACAGCTGCTCGCGGGCCTGCTCCAGGACGATTTCACGGTAGCGATAGCGATTGCGCACTTCGCTGACAATGGCCAGCAGCGGCACTTCGAACAGAATCACGTGCAACCAGGGCCCGCGCAGGCGGATGAACAGCTCGCCGTTGTCGATGCCGGTGTGGACGTAGCGCAGGTTGAAGCGAAACAGGCCGAGGAACCGCAGGAAATCCGGCTTGAGAAAACTGATACGTTCCAGGAAACCCAACTGGTCGGCGCTCAGGCTCAGCTCCGCCAGGCGCTCGATCTGGAAGCGGATCTCCGCCAGGTACGGACGCAGGTCTTCGCTGTTGCGGCAACGAAACTCCCACTCGACTTCGACGTTGGGGTAGTTGTGCAGCACCGCCTGCATCATCGTCAGTTTGTAGAAGTCGGTGTCGAGCAGGTTCTGCACGATACGATCGGCAAATACGCTCTCGCTCATAACGGGAATCTCCAGACAGGCCACTGCGGTGGGCAGCGGGGTGCAGCGGTTTGGGATGAAGGGGGTTAGTGGCGCATAACCTGGGTGGGGATTGCCAGTGATTTTTGGTCACCGGTTCTTCTCTGGCAAAGGTCTCTCTACTGTGGCGAGGGGATTCATCCCCGCTGGGCGCGTAGCGCCCCATCAATTGTCGGGCCTGCTGCGCAGTCCAACGGGGATAAATCCCCTCGCTACAAAGGGGAAAGCCAATGGCTATTGCGGCGTACCCGGGGCGTCGAGCTGCTCCAGCATCCATTCCACGAAAAGCCGCACCTTGGGCACTTCCGCCGAGTGTTCGGGGTAGGCCAGGTAGTAAGCATCGGTGCTCGGCATCGCATGCTGCCAGGGAATGACCAGTTTGCCGTCGGCCAGTTCTTCTTCCACCAGAAACCGCGGCAGCAGGGCGACGCCGCAGCCGACCTGGGCGGCCCGAATGCACATGTAGAAGGTTTCGAACCGCGGCCCGTGGTAGCTGTGTTCGGTGTGGTAGCCCTGGCTGTCGAACCAGTCGTGCCAGGCCTGGGGGCGCGAGGCGTTTTGCAGCAGCACCAGCTCGGCCAGTTGGGTCGGGTCGGTGAAGGCCTGGGCAGGCAGGCTGCCGGGCGCGCAGACCGGCACCAGCTCTTCGTCGAACAGTCTCCGGGATTCGGTGCCAGGGCGTGAACCCTGGCCGAAGTAGAACGCCAGGTCGCTGCGCCCCTGCTGCAAGTCGTCGGCTTCCTGCTCGCTGCGCAGGTCCAGATGAATTTTCGGATGACGCAACCGCCAGCCCTTCAGGCGGGGCACCAGCCAGCGGGCACCGAAGGTCGGAGGCGTGGAAACACGCAGCACTTCGGTATCGCCGCCGTAGGAGCGCAGGTAGTGGGTGGACATCTCCACCTGGGTAAGGATTTTTCGCACTTCCCCCAAGTACAACTCCCCGGCCGGTGTCAGTTGCAAGCGGCGGCGCACACGCCGAAACAGCAAGTGCTGCAACAGTTCCTCGAGCTGGGCGACCTGTTTGCTGACGGCGCTCTGGGTCAGATGGAGTTCTTCGGCGGCACGGGTAAAGCTCAGGTGGCGAGTCACGGCTTCGAAGCACTGGAGTGCTGTGATCGACGGTAAATAGCGCTTATTGAGCATGACGTGGGCCTTTTTCTTGTTGCTCTATAAATCGAGTCAGGGGCAGCATGAATAAACGGAATGATATCTCGCTTAATGGTCGTTTGTTGGCAAGACTCGGGCCAGCTAAAACTAGAGGCCTGAGCGGACGGCGATTGTCCGTCCGCCAATCTTTTATCGCTCGTTTAGAGGAGTTACCCCATGGTTGCTGCATTGCTTGATCGTCTGGGCGTCAATCCGGCCTTGTATCAGGGCGGCACACAGCCGGTGCATTCGCCTATCGATGGCAGCCGCATCGGCGCCGTGAACTGGGAAGGCGCCGCTGAAGTCGAGCAGCAGGTCAGCCGTGCCGAGCACGCCTTCGACCTGTGGCGCCAGGTGCCGGCCCCGCGTCGCGGCGAGCTGGTGCGTCAATTCGGCGATCTGTTGCGTGAATACAAGGCCGACCTCGGCGAGCTGGTGTCGTGGGAAGCCGGCAAGATCACTCAGGAAGGCCTGGGTGAAGTGCAAGAGATGATCGACATCTGCGACTTCGCCGTCGGCCTGTCCCGCCAGTTGTACGGCCTGACCATCGCCTCCGAGCGTCCGGGCCACCACATGCGTGAATCCTGGCATCCGCTGGGTGTGGTCGGGGTGATCAGTGCCTTCAACTTCCCCGTCGCGGTCTGGGCTTGGAACACCACGCTGGCCTTGGTCTGCGGCAACTCGGTGATCTGGAAACCCTCGGAAAAGACCCCGCTCACCGCACTGGCGTGCCAGGCGTTGTTCGAACGCGTGCTGAAGAACTTCAGCGACGCACCACCGTACCTGAGCCAGGTGATCATCGGGGGGCGCGATGCCGGTGAAGCCCTGGTGGATGATCCGCGCGTGGCCTTGATCAGCGCCACCGGCAGCACCCGCATGGGTCGTGAAGTGGCGCCGAAAGTCGCCGCGCGTTTCGCCCGCAGCATCCTCGAACTGGGCGGTAACAACGCCATGATCCTGGCGCCGAGCGCCGACCTGGACATGGCCGTGCGCGCCATCCTGTTCAGCGCCGTCGGCACCGCCGGCCAGCGTTGCACCACCCTGCGCCGGCTGATCGCCCACGAGTCGGTGAAGGAAGAAATCGTCACCCGCCTCAAGGCCGCCTACTCGAAAGTACGCATCGGTCATCCGCTGGAAGGCAACCTGGTCGGGCCACTGATCGACAAGCACAGCTTCGACGGCATGCAGGACGCGCTGGAGCAGGCCCTGAGCGAAGGCGGGCGCGTGTTTGGGGGCAAGCGCCAGCTCGAAGACCAGTTCCCGAATGCCTATTACGTCTCGCCGGCCATCGTCGAGATGCCCGAGCAGAGTGATGTGGTGCGCCACGAAACCTTCGCACCGATCCTGTACGTGGTCGGCTACAAAGACTTCGCCGAAGCCCTGCACCTGAACAATGCCGTGCCCCAGGGCCTGTCGTCCTGCATCTTCACCACCGACGTACGTGAAGCCGAGCAGTTCATGTCGGCCGTGGGCAGCGACTGCGGCATCGCCAACGTCAACATCGGCCCGAGCGGCGCGGAAATCGGCGGCGCATTCGGTGGCGAAAAAGAAACCGGCGGCGGTCGCGAATCCGGCTCCGATGCGTGGCGCGGCTACATGCGCCGCCAGACCAACACCGTGAACTACTCGCTGGAGTTGCCGTTGGCCCAGGGGATTACCTTTGATTAAGCAGCTTCAAGCCGCAAGCTCCAAGCTGCAAGCGACCCCTGCTTGCAGCTTGAGGCTTGAAGCTCGCAGCTGCTCCTGACCAGGAGCTGGCAATGCCGTTACGCGAAGAATGTCTGTGGGAAAAACTGACGCCGCAAAGGCCTGAAAACAGTGCCCTCACCGGCGAAATCACGGTCGATGTCTGTGTGATCGGCGCAGGGTTCACCGGGCTGTCGGCGGCGGTGCACTTGCTCGAACAAGGCAAGCGCGTGGCTGTGCTGGAAGCCCATCGGGCCGGGCATGGCGGATCGGGGCGTAATGTCGGCCTGGTGAATGCCGGGCTATGGATCCCGCCGGATGACATCGAGGCCGGATTCGGCGAGGCGGTGGGCAGCCAGCTCAACCGTATGCTGGGAGCCGCGCCGGCCCTGGTGTTCAGCCTCATCGATAAGTACAACATCGATTGCCAACTGCGCCGCGAAGGCACCTTGCACATGGCCCACAACGCCCGGGGCGAAGCCGACCTGCGCAGTCGCGAAGCGCAATGGAAGCGCCGTGGCGCCCCGGTGGAGTTGCTCACCGGCCAGGCCTGTGCCGAGGCGACAGGCACCTCGAAAATCGCCGCGGCATTGCTCGACCGCCGCGCCGGCACGCTCAATCCGATGGCCTACACCAGCGGGTTGGCCAAGGCCGCCACGGACCTTGGAGGCCAGTTGTTCGACCATTCGCCGGTGACGCGCCTGGAGCGTCAAGGCCAGCGCTGGTCGGTGCAGACCGCCCAGGGTTCGGTACTGGCCGAGCAGGTGGTGATTGCCTCCAATGCCTATACCGAGGGTGACTGGACCGAGCTGCGGCGCAATTTCTTCCCGGGTTATTACTATCAGGTCGCGTCCGTCCCGCTGGCCGACGAGGCCGCCCAACGCATTCTGCCGGGCGGGCAGGGCTCGTGGGATACCCGCCAGGTGCTGAGCAGCATCCGCCGGGACAAGGACGGTCGTTTGCTGCTGGGCAGCCTGGGCAACGGCAACCGCAAGCCGACCTGGTTCCTCAAGGCTTGGGCCGACCGGGTACAGCAACACTACTTTCCTTATCTCAAGCCGGTGGAGTGGGAGTGCACCTGGACTGGTTGCATCGCCTTCACCCCCGATCACTTGATGCGCCTGTTCGAACCCGCTCCCGGGCTGGTGGCCGTGACTGGCTACAACGGCCGGGGCGTGACCACCGGTACGGTGGTCGGCAAGGCGTTCGCCGATTATCTGTGTCACGGCAATGCCCAGGCCCTGCCGATTCCATTCGCCCCCATGCAGCCGCTGGTCGGGGTGGGATTGCGCAGTTGCCTGTATGAAGCGGGCTTTTCGCTGTATCACGCGGGCCAGTGCCTGCGGATCGTCATTTGAGTGTTGAAAATTGTTGCCGGAAGCCGCGTTTTCCGGCGTAGCGTCTAGCCTGTTATGGTGCGGGTTGTAGCAGTCGCGCACCGACAGTGTGCAGTTCGGTGACGTGGGTTGTTACACAGTGGTTGCACGCCGTTTCGCGCGATGGTTGCAATGATGGCTCATGGAGGGTTTTACCCGTTTGAATAAAAGGTTGCACCTTGTGCGGTTTAGACGGTTGCACGCCCCATGAAAAAGGGCCCGAAACAGTCGAAATAACAATAAAGCAGCGACTTTTTTCAGAATAAAAAACCGATGGCACGGCCCTTGCTCTGAGCTTTTCAGTGAAATGAAGTCGCAGTGCCAACTAAAAAAAACCTTGGAGCACCACCTCATGTCCCAGACGTTTTACAAGAAAGGTTTCCTGGCCCTCGCAGTGGCAGCTGCGCTGGGTGTTTCTGCGTTTGCTCAGGCCGACATCAAGATCGGCGTAGCGGGTCCCATGACAGGCGCCAACGCGGCATTTGGCGAACAGTACATGAAGGGTGCACAGGCCGCGGCAGACGAGATCAATGCCAAGGGCGGCGTGAACGGGGAAAAAATCCTGCTGGTCAAGGGCGACGACGCCTGCGAACCGAAACAGGCCGTTACGGTAGCCAAGGACCTGACCAACCAGAAAGTGGCGGGCGTAGTCGGTCACTTCTGCTCCTCGTCGACCATCCCGGCCTCCGAGATCTACGACGAAGCAGGCATCATTGCGATCACTCCGGGTTCTACCAACCCTGCCGTGACCGAACGCGGCTTGAGTGCCATGTTCCGTATGTGCGGTCGTGACGACCAGCAAGGCATCGTTGCCGGCGACTACATCGTCGACGTGCTCAAGGGTAAGAAAGTCGTCGTGCTGCACGACAAGGATACCTACGGCCAGGGCCTGGCGGATGCAACCAAAGCCCAGCTCGAGAAGCGTGGCGTGAAGCCGGTGCTGTACGAAGGCCTGACCCGTGGTGAAAAAGACTTCAGCACCATTGTCACCAAGATCCGCGGCGCTGGCGCCGATGTCGTCTACTTTGGTGGCCTGCACCCGGAAGCCGGTCCCTTGGTTCGTCAGTTGCGTGAGCAAGGCCTGAAAGACGTCAAGTTCATGTCCGACGACGGAATCGTGACCGACGAGCTGGTCACCACCGCTGGCGGCCCGCAATTTGTCGACGGCGTGCTGATGACCTTCGGCGCCGACCCGCGCCTGCTGCCAGACAGCAAGGCTGTAGTGGATGCGTTCCGCGCCAAGGGCACTGAGCCGGAAGGCTACACCCTGTATGCCTACGCTTCGGTCCAGACCCTCGCGGCGGCGTTCAATGGCGCCAAGAAGAATGATGGCGAAGCAGCGGCGAAATGGCTGAAGGCCAACTCGGTCCAGACCGTGATGGGCAAGAAAGAGTGGGACGCCAAGGGCGACCTGAAGGTCTCTGACTACGTGGTTTACCAGTGGGACAAGGACGGCAAATACCACCAGTTGGAAAAACAGAAGTAAACGCGATCGGCTAGATCCCCCGATTCCATGTGGGAGCGAGCTTGCTCGCGATGGCGGACTGACAGGCGACATCTTTGTTGAATGTCTGTGCGCTATCGCTGCCAGGCCAGCTTCCACAAGGGATGTAGTGTTCTGACTGACAGTGCTCCGACGTAAATCTGTATTTTCCTTAGAAGAACCGCACACTCAAGGGTGTGCAGGTTCTCACTGCGTGAGATTGCGTTATGGATGGTATTTTCCTGCAGCAACTGGTCAACGGCCTGACCCTCGGGTCGGTCTATGGCCTGATCGCCATCGGCTACACAATGGTCTATGGCATCATCGGCATGATCAACTTCGCCCATGGCGAGGTTTACATGATCTCCGCGTACCTCGCGGCGATCAGTCTGGCTCTGCTGGCATACTTCGGTATTGAATCCTTCCCTCTGCTGATGCTGGGTACCCTGGTCTTCACCATCATTGTCACGGCGGTGTATGGCTGGGTCATCGAGCGTGTCGCCTATAAACCTCTGCGTAACTCCACCCGACTGGCACCGCTGATCAGCGCCATCGGTATTTCGCTGATCCTGCAAAACTATGCACAGATCGCCCAGGGCGCGAAGCAACAAGGGGTTCCAACCTTGCTGACGGGAGCCTGGCGTGTCGAAGTCGGCACCGGGTTCGTGCAACTGACTTACACCAAGGTCTTCATCCTCGTCGCTGCGTTTGCCGGGATGGCCTTGCTGACCTACGTCATCAAGTACACCAAGCTCGGTCGCATGTGCCGCGCGACCCAGCAAGACCGCAAGATGGCCTCTATCCTGGGGATCAACACCGACCGTGTGATTTCCTACGTATTCATCATTGGTGCAGCGATGGCGGCCCTGGCCGGCGTGCTGATCACCATGAACTACGGCACATTCGACTTCTATGCCGGCTTCATCATCGGCATCAAGGCGTTCACCGCCGCGGTACTCGGCGGGATCGGCTCACTGCCTGGCGCGATGCTCGGCGGGATCATTCTCGGGATTTCCGAGTCGCTGTTCTCCGGCCTGGTCAATTCAGACTACAAAGACGTCTTCAGCTTCTCGCTGCTTGTTCTCGTTCTGGTCTTTCGGCCTCAAGGTCTGCTCGGCCGTCCTCTTGTGTCGAAGGTGTAAGCGATGTCATCAACCACTAAAAAAACCATTGATCTCAAGAGAAGCCTGGTTGACGCGATTCTTGCCGGCCTTGTCGCCTTGATTGTGTTCGGCCCGATTGTTGGCGTGGTCCTGGACGGCTACGGCTTCAACCTGCAACCGACCCGTGTGGCATGGATTGTCGCCATCGTCATGGCTGGCCGCTTTGCCTTGGGCCTGTTCCTGCAAACGCCCAAGGGCGTGAAAATCCTCGAGGGTTTCGAAAGCACCGGCTCCGGGGTGCACGTGCTGCCGCCTGACTACAAGACCCGGCTGCGCTGGATCATCCCGCTGGTGATCGTCATTGCCGTGGTTTTCCCGTTTTTCTCCAACTCGTACCTGCTGGGCGTGGTCATCCTAGGGCTGATCTACGTGCTGCTGGGCCTGGGCTTGAACATTGTCGTCGGCCTGGCCGGCCTGCTCGACCTGGGTTACGTAGCGTTCTATGCCATCGGTGCCTATGGGCTGGCGCTCGGTTATCAATACCTGGGGCTGGGGTTCTGGACGGTACTGCCACTGGCGGCGATCACGGCGGGGTTGGCCGGCTGCATCCTCGGCTTCCCGGTGCTGCGCCTGCACGGTGACTACCTGGCGATCGTGACCCTGGGCTTTGGTGAAATCATCCGGCTGGTCCTCAATAACTGGCTATCCCTGACCGGCGGCCCGAATGGCATGGCGGCGCCGTTGCCCACTTTCTTCGGTCTGGAGTTGGGTAAAAGGGCGAAGGATGGCGGCGTACCTTTCCATGAGTTTTTCGGCATCGCCTACAACCCGGACGTGAAGTACTACTTCATCTACGCGGTGTTGTTCCTCGTCGTGCTGGCCGTGCTGTACATCAAGCATCGCCTGACCCGCATGCCGGTCGGTCGCGCCTGGGAAGCCTTGCGCGAAGATGAAATCGCCTGCCGCTCGATGGGCCTGAACCACGTATTGGTCAAGCTCTCCGCGTTCACCATCGGGGCCTCGACGGCCGGCCTGGCCGGTGTGTTCTTCGCCACTTACCAAGGCTTCGTCAATCCGACATCGTTCACCTTCTTCGAATCGGCCCTGATCCTCGCCATCGTGGTGCTGGGCGGCATGGGCTCGACCATCGGCGTGGTGATCGCGGCCTTCGTGCTGACCGTGGCGCCGGAATTGCTGCGCGGTTTTGCGGAATACCGGGTGCTGCTGTTCGGCATACTGATGGTGTTGATGATGATCTGGCGCCCCCGCGGCCTGATTCGCATCAGCCGTACCGGTGTGACGCCGCGTAAAGGAGTAGCGCCATGAGCGAAGTCGTACTCTCAGTCGAAAACCTGATGATGCAATTCGGTGGGATCAAGGCCCTCAGCGACGTCAGCCTACAGGTCAAGCGCAATTCGATCTTCGCCCTGATCGGCCCCAACGGTGCGGGCAAGACCACGGTGTTCAACTGCCTGACCGGGTTCTACAAGGCCACGGGCGGCAAGATCGAACTCAACGTGCGCGGCGAGCGGACCAACGTCATCAAGCTGCTGGGTGAGGCGTTTCGCCCGACTGACTTTGTGTCACCGGCATCCTTCGCCAGCCGGATGTACTACAAGATGTTCGGCGGCACTCACCTGGTGAACCGTGCCGGCCTGGCGCGGACTTTCCAGAACATCCGCCTGTTCAAGGAGATGTCGGTACTGGAAAACCTGCTGGTGGCCCAGCATATGTGGGTCAACCGCAGCCTGCTGGCGGGCATCCTCAACACCAAGGGTTACCGCAAGGCCGAAAGCGATGCGCTGGACCATGCCTTCTATTGGCTGGAGGTGGTGGACCTGGTGGACTGCGCCAACCGCCTCGCTGGGGAGCTTTCCTACGGTCAGCAACGGCGCCTGGAAATCGCCCGGGCCATGTGCACGCGCCCGCAGATCATCTGCCTCGACGAACCGGCCGCCGGCCTCAACCCTCAGGAAACCGAAGCGCTGAGCGCGATGATCCGGCTGCTGCGCGACGAGCATGATCTGACCGTGGTGCTGATCGAACACGACATGGGCATGGTAATGAGCATTTCCGATCACATCGTGGTGCTGGACCACGGCAACGTGATCGCCGAGGGCGGTCCCGAGGCGATTCGCAACGATCCGAAGGTGATCGCGGCCTACCTGGGTGCCGACGAAGAGGAACTGGTATGAGTGGGCCTATCCTCGAGCTCAAGGAGTTGGACGTGTTCTACGGGCCGATCCAGGCCCTGAAAAAAGTCTCGATGCACATTGGCGAAGGTGAAACCGTGAGCCTGATCGGCTCCAACGGTGCCGGCAAGTCCACGCTGCTGATGTCTATCTTCGGCCAGCCACGTGCGGCGGGCGGGCAGATCATCTACCAGGGTGTGGACATTACCCAGAAGTCGTCGCACTACATCGCGTCCCACGGCATCGCGCAGTCGCCGGAAGGGCGGCGGGTATTCCCGGACATGACTGTCGAGGAAAACCTGCTGATGGGCACTATTCCCATCGGTGACAAGTACGCCAGTGAAGACATGCAGCGCATGTTCGAGCTGTTCCCAAGGCTCAAGGAGCGGCGTAACCAGCGGGCCATGACCATGTCCGGCGGCGAGCAGCAAATGCTCGCCATCGCTCGGGCGTTGATGAGCCGGCCGAAGTTGTTGCTGCTCGATGAGCCGAGCCTGGGGCTGGCGCCGATCGTGGTGAAACAGATCTTCGCCACCCTGCGTGAACTGGCGTCTACCGGGATGACCATCTTCCTGGTGGAACAGAACGCCAACCACGCCCTCAGGCTGTCGGACCGGGCCTATGTGATGGTCAACGGTGAAATCCGCCTGACCGGCACCGGCAAGGAACTGCTCGCCAACGAGGAAGTGCGCAACGCGTACCTGGGCGGGCATTGAGGCGGCTGTTGTAATGAAAAAACCGGCGAGAGATCGCCGGTTTTTTTATCTCTCGAATGCACCACTCATTCCCTGTGGGAGCGGGCTTGCTCGCGAATGCGGTGTGCCAATCAACACGATGCGGGCTGATCCACCGCATTCGCGAGCAAGCCCGCTCCCACAAGGGACTTTGATCGCTTGGAGAATTGTGGACAACAATCCTGAGCCCCTGCGAAACCGCGACATAAAGTCGCCGCAAACAGTTGTTTTGTCACGGTTTTGACTTGTCCCCGTTTGCTGTGGAGCTGGCTGTGGGTAACGTGGGAGTAGCTGGCTGAAAGCCTTTGAATCCGTGGCTTGCAGGGCTGTGATCGTTTTTTGATCAGGCGTTTTTGGTCAGGCGGGAGCGGCTGTTGTCAACACTTTTATGAGCGCTGGAATGGGCTCGAAAGGCGGTGGGCAATCCTGTGGATAAGTCTGTGACTAAACTCTGGAAAGACCGCGCTGAGGGCCGTCGTTACTGGCTTGGAGCCATCGCCTATTTTGCGCTGGCTTATAGCAGATAACTTGCGCTGCACAACCTCTCTTGCAGGGTCAAGCGAAAAAATTCTCCAAATACCTCGAAAAGCCTTATGCACCGCGGCTTGCGGGATTTGCACTTGCCCCCGATTACTGTGGACGTGCCTGTGGATAAGGTGCGAGCAACCGGCTGCGGGCCTTGTTGGGAAAGGCTTGGCGTGGATTGGTTGTTTTATGAGCAGTCGTGGGTCAAAAGCTCATGCGCAAGCCTTGCTCCTGGCGTGCCAGGCCGGGCATGCTGTGGGCCGATTTCCATTCAATGGCTTTTGAGTTCAAACAAGGAGAACACGATGTCTGACACCCTGTTTATCACCGGCGCGACGTCCGGTTTTGGTGAAGCCTGTGCCCGTCGGTTTGCCGAGGCCGGTTGGAAACTGGTGCTGACCGGTCGTCGTGAAGAGCGCCTCAATGCCCTGTGTGCCGAGTTGTCGAAGCAGACGGAAGTCCATGGCCTGGTCCTGGATGTGCGTGATCGCAAGGCCATGGAAGAGGCCATCGCCAACCTGCCGCCATCCTTCGCCAAGCTGCGCGGGCTGATCAACAATGCCGGCCTGGCCCTGGGCGTCGACCCGGCCCCCAAGTGCGACCTCGATGATTGGGACACCATGGTCGACACCAATGTCAAAGGGCTGATCTACAGCACGCGCCTGCTGTTGCCGCGCCTGATCGCCCACGGCCGTGGAGCCGGGATCGTCAACCTGGGTTCCATCGCCGGCAACTACCCGTATCCGGGCAGCCACGTGTATGGCGCGAGCAAGGCGTTCGTCAAACAGTTCTCCCTGAACCTGCGTTGCGACCTGCAAGGCACGGGCGTGCGGGTGAGCAACATCGAGCCGGGCCTGTGCGAGAGCGAGTTCTCCCTGGTGCGCTTCGGTGGTGACCAGGAGCGCTACAACGCGACGTATGCCGGCGCCGAGCCGATCCAGCCACAAGACATCGCCGATACGATTTTCTGGGTGCTCAACACACCGGCGCACATCAACATCAACAGCCTGGAGCTGATGCCGGTGAGCCAGACCTGGGCCGGGTTTGCCATCGAGCGCAACAAGGCGTAGCGGGAGAGACTGTGGTGAGGGGATTTATCCCCGTTGGGGAGCGTAGCTCCCCTAAGACCTGAGCCCATGATCTATCTTTTTAGGGCTGCTGCGCAGCCCAGCGGGGATAAATCCCCTCGCCACAGAGGCGTTACACCAAGTAATCGGCCAGCCCGCGATAGCAGGTCAGCAGGTGATACGGCGTGGTGGACGGCATGTCCCGACGGCTGACGATGCCATTGGCGTCCAGGCATTCGTTCCAGCCCCTGGCATGCAGGAAATGCTGCTGCAGCGCCTGTAATTGACGCAGTAACACCCCCTGGTTGCCAGGGCGTAATGTCAGTGCCCGCAGGTACTCGGCCTGAGCCCAGATGCGTTGGGTGGCATCGCGCGGGCTTGCTTGTGGTTCCTGGTCCAGCATCGCGCACACGGCGCCGGATTCCGGATCGACGCCGCATCGCTCGGTATGGTCGAAGCTGCGCTCCAGGGCGGTGTGCAGCTTGCCGTTGCGCAACAACGGCGATGAGGCCAGCAAGTAATACCACTCGAACTGATGCCCCGGCTCGAACCAGTTATCCACAGCCTTGAGCGGCTTTTCCATCATGACCCGTTGCTGCGGCTCGATGA
The DNA here is from genome assembly GCF_900101575.1 of Pseudomonas sp. NFACC37-1. Lineage (NCBI taxonomy): Bacteria > Pseudomonadati > Pseudomonadota > Gammaproteobacteria > Pseudomonadales > Pseudomonadaceae > Pseudomonas > Pseudomonas sp. NFACC37-1. The sequence continues at coordinate 34,735 of NZ_FMUZ01000045.1, forward strand.
AATGCTTGGACATCCCGTCGCACAAACTCAGCAATGCTTGACGGACGTTGGCGTCTTCGCGGACCGAAAGCGTGGCGAGGAAAGCTTCGGACAGGTGCATCAAGGGGTTTTGCAACGGGCCGGATCCGGTCGTTGACCAATCGCGCTTGAGGCTGGCTTCGTAAAGCCCGTCTGCGCTGGCAAAGCGTTGGGCGATGACTTCCAGGCTGGCGTTGAGCACCGACTCCACCAGCGGTTCGCGGACCTTGTCCCAGTAATGGGCGCAGGCGAACAGGATAAAGGCGTGGGTGTAGAGGTCTTTGCCGGTGTCCAGCGGCGCGCCATGGGGGTCGATGCTGTAGAACCAGCCGCCGTGTTCGGCATCGTGGAAATGCCGTTGCAGCGAGCGGAACAGGGCACTGGCTCGCTCCTCGGCCTGGGGGACTTCGCCAATCAGGCTGGCGAACAGATACAACTGCCGCGCACAGGCCATGGCGCGGTAGCGCTGGGGTGGCAGCGGCGCATGTCCGGCATCCAGGGATTCATAGGGCAGCGCCAGTTCGGCATTCCAACCCGGGCCTTGCCACATCGGCACGATCACGTCGTGAAAATGCTGACGCACTGTTGCGAACAGGGCGATCAATTCAGGCTGGGGAGCGGGGCGGGAAACATCAGGCATCGGCGGAAGTCGTCACGGCTGGGGGCGATTGCGCGACATGGTAGCAGAGTGGCAGGCCGTGGGAGATGGGGTGCCTGTCAGGCTGCCTTCGCGAGCAAGCCCGCTCCCACATTAGGTGCGGTGTACACCGATCAAATGTGGGAGCGGGCTTGCTCGCGAAGGGGGCTTTGAAGGCGCTAGAAAGTCAACCCGCCAACAACCAAACCCCAGCCCCCGCCGAAGCCGCCCCGGCCAACCTGACCAATGGCGCCGCCGCTTGCGGCAACACCCGCACCAGTGCAAAACCTGCGCCATGCAGCACCGCCGTGGCCGCGACGAAGCCTGCCGCATAGGCCCATGGGCTCGACATGTCCGGCAGTTCCAAGCCATGGGCCACGCCATGGAACAGCGCAAACAGGGCGGTTGCACCGACCGCCAGGCTCAACGGCGGACGCGCCGCCAGTGCCACCGCCAGGCCCAGGGCGAGCACCGAGGCGGCGATGCCGCTTTCCAGCGCCGGCAGGTCCAGGCCTTCAAAGCCCAACAGACCGCCAAGCAGCATCGTACCGACGAAGGTGCATGGCAGCGCCCAGCGCGCGGCGCCTTGTTGTTGCGCGGCCCACAAACCGACTGCCAGCATCGCCAGCAAATGGTCGAGCCCGCCGATGGGGTGGCCGAGGCCGGCGATCAGGCCATTGTCGCCGTGGCCGGGGTGAGCGAAGGCCAGGGCCGGGGTCAACAGCAGGGCGAGTGCGCCGAGAATGCGTTTGAACGTCATGGATAAGCTTCCTTGTTGTCAGTCGAAAAATCAGGCAGCGCTCAGCAGACCCTGGCGCTCGATGAAGGCGATGATGTCGTCCAGGCCTTGGCCGGTCTTCTGGTTGCTGAACACGAAAGGCTTGCCGTTGCGCATCCGCCGGGTGTCGCTGTCCATCATCTCCAGGGACGCGCCCACCAGGGGGGCCAGGTCGATTTTGTTGATGACCAGCAGGTCGGATTTGCAAATGCCCGGCCCACCCTTGCGCGGCAGCTTGTCGCCGGCCGAGACGTCGATCACATAGATCGTCAGGTCCGACAGCTCCGGGCTGAAGGTCGCCGACAGATTGTCGCCGCCCGATTCCACCAGGATCAGGTCCAGGCCCGGGAAGCGCCGGTTCAACTGGTCCACCGCTTCGAGGTTGATCGACGCATCTTCGCGAATCGCCGTGTGCGGGCAGCCGCCGGTTTCCACGCCGATGATCCGCTCCGGCGCCAGGGCCTCGTTGCGCACCAGGAAGTCGGCGTCTTCGCGGGTGTAGATGTCATTGGTGACCACCGCCAGGTTGTAGCGTTCACGTAGAGCCAGGCACAGGGCCAGGGTCAGGGCGGTCTTGCCGGAGCCCACCGGGCCGCCGATACCGACGCGCAGAGGTTGTGTATTCATGTGTGTCTCCTAGGAACGGAACAGACGGCTGTACTGGCGCTCATGGGCCATGCATGCCAGGGACAGGCCAAACGCGGCGCTGCCGTAATGATCGGGGTCGATGTTCGAGGCGTCGTGCTGGGCCTGTTGCAACAGCGGCAGCAGTTCGCTGGTCAGGCGCTGGGCCGCTTGCTGGCCCAGGGGCAGGGTTTTCATCAGCACCGCCAGTTGGTTTTCCAGCCAACTCCACAGCCAGGCGGCGAGGGCGTCCTGGGGGGCGATCTGCCAGGCGCGGGCGGCCAGGGCCCAGCCCAGCGCCAGGTGCGGCTCGCTGCGCTGTTCGAGAAAGCCTCGCGCGGCGTGGTCGAGTTCCGGCAGGCCTGCGAGCAATTGCTGCAACGAGTAGCCCATCTGCCGGCTCTCCTGATACAGCTCGCGGGTTTCCCGGCTGGCGCGGTGCTCTTCACAACGTCGCAGCAGCGCCTCCCAATCGTCAGCGGCGGCTGCGGTGCAGTGCGCCAGCAGCAAGGGTGCTTCGAAGCGTGCCAGGTTCAGCAGCAATTGATCGCTGATCCAGCGCCGGGCGTCGTCGGGGTTTTTCACCTGGCCATTGTCCACCGCCATCTCCAGCCCCTGGGAATAGCTGTAGCCGCCAATCGGCAGCTGTGGGCTGGCCAGACGCAGCAGCGCCCAGGCCGGGTTCATGTGCGCACGCCAAACTGATGCAGGCGCGGCGCGTAGTTGAAGTCTTCGTCGCCGTGCCGGGAATGATGATGGCCGCCGCCATAGGCACCGTGTTCTGGCTGGAACGGGGCTTCGATGGATTCGACGCTGGCGCCCAGTTGCTCGAGCATCGCCTTGAGCACGTAGTCGTCCAGCAGGCGCAGCCAGCCATCGCCCACTTGCAGGGCCACGTGGCGATTGCCCAGATGATAGGCGGCACGGGTCAGTTCGAAGGCGTTGGCGCAGGTGACGTGCAGCAATTGTTCGGCGCGGGCGCAGACGCGCACGATGCGCCCGTCTTCGGCCTGCAGATATTCGCCGTCGTACAGCGGTGGCTGGCCTCGTTCCAGGAACAACCCCACGTCTTCACCTTCGGCACTGAAACAGCGCAGGCGGCTTTTACTGCGGGCGTCGAAGGTCAGGTGCAGCTCGGCGTCCCAGTGCGGTTGAGTGTCGATTCTGCGGTGAATCACCAGCATCGGAGTGCTTCCAGCAATGAACGGTGCTGTGTTTAGAGCAAGGGGCTTGCCAATCGAAGAAGGTGTAGGAAATAGCTGGGATGGCGTTTCAGGATGGGGCGGATTGCGTGCCATATTGGTGCACTGCGGGGTGTTGTGCACCATTTCGCGGCTGGCGCAAAGAATCTGTGGGAGCGGGCTTGCTCCCACAAAGGAGGCGTGCCGACAGCTATTCGGTACTGCCCAACCCTTGCCAATGCTTGAGGCCAATGAAGATGAACCGCAGTTGCTGGGTAATCTTCGCCTGGGGCGTGAGGTGTTCGGGGAGGGCTTGGGCCGGAGGGTCGATGATGTCCGGCAGGGTGGCGAACACGCTCTTGACGATGAGGTCGGCCATCACGCCCAGGGCGGCCAGGTCCAGGTGCTGCAGCTTGGGCATCAAGGCCAGGTCGGCGGCCAGGTCCGAGCTGATGCCTTCGCGCAATTGGGCAATGGCCTGGCGCACGGGCAGGGAGCCGCCGTATTGCTCGCGGGCCAGGAACAGGAATTGGGATCGATTGGCTTGCACCACATCGAGAAAGATCCGCACCGACGCATCGATAATGCCGCCCATGACGAACTCGTTGTGGCGTACCAGGCGGATGGTCTCGCGGAAGGTTTGGCCGACTTCGCTGACCAATGCCAGGCCCAGTTGGTCCATGTCCTCGAAGTGCCGGTAGAACCCGGTGGGCACGATGCCTGCCGTCCGGGCGACTTCCCGCAGGCTCAGGCTGCCGAAGCCCCGGCCGCACTCCATCAAATGACGGGCTGCGTCCATCAGGGCAATTCGGGTCTGTTGTTTCTGTTCGGCGCGGGGCAGCATCGCAAGGCTGACTTCTGATTCACGGGAGCGACGCACTCTAGCAAATCGGCTTTGCCGACGTCGAACGGTAGAGAGGGGGCGGGCGGGAAAAACGAGGGGTTTGAAAAGTCAAAAGCCCGATTGCAGGAATCGGGCTTTTTTCTGGGCCACCATGGGCTCAGCTCACTGCGCTGTTGCGTTCGATCACGCGATCACCACCGCCTTCGGCCACGGTATCGCCCATTTTAGTGCGAGAAGAACCGTCTTCGGCGAGGGTCTGGCCTGGGGTGCGGTCGGAACCGTCGGCTGCCAAGGTCTGGCCTGGGGTGCGGTCGGAACCGTCGGCTGCCAAGGTCTGGCCTGGGGTGCGGTCGGAACCGTCGGCTGCCAAGGTTTGGCCTGGGGTGCGGTCGGAGCCATCAGCTGCAACGGTATCGCTTTGCTTGGTGCGGTCATAACCGTCTTCAACCAGACCTTTTTGTTCCAGACGATCACGGCCACCTTCGGCAACAGTCTGGCTGTAGACAGAATGGCTGTCCTTGACCTGTGGCG
>NZ_FMUZ01000007.1:0-24001 GCF_900101575.1 Pseudomonas sp. NFACC37-1
CCATTCCGACTGATCAGCTTCGATTAATCCGCGATGCTTTGCAGCGAGGTCAACTGACGGGTACAAGCCGTTTCGTAGATGAGGTCGAGCGGATTGTGGGTGTGCGGGTAGAGCAGCGAGGGCAGGGGCGGCCGAGGACTGAGCCGGGAAAATAAATCTGTCCCGAATGGCACTTACTTAACGGCTAACTAGCTGATATGTCTGAAAAAAAGGCTGACCTTGGTCTACGGCTCTTCAGGGGTAGACCACATATCTGTGTAGATTGTTTGTACCCAAGAGATCCCGATCTGCGGGTTTGCTCGCCAGCATGTTGATTTTTTGCAGGTAGGAAAGCCCGCTTTCGTGTGATTCATCCCCTGGACAGTTCGGTCATTCCCTTGGCTCGTGCGAATACTTCCATCGCTTTGGCGATGTAGCTTGCATCGTCGGTTTCCCGGGCATCTCTCATGAACTCCGCAATGGCCTCTGGAGTACTGAGATATTCTGCGGGATCAAATTCTGTAAAGGTCTCAATCATTTTGCTCTCCGCGTATGTGAAAAACGGGCGACCCAAAGGTCGCCCGTTTTCGTTATTCAGCAGCTTGCGCTCGCAGCCGCCTCCCAATCACATCCAACACATCACATCCATCGCGAAGCGATATCGTCAGCAGCTTGCAAAAATCAGAAAGCACCACCGTATCGGAGCTGATATCCGAGCGGAACGCGATGTTTTCCAGCACCTGGGTCACGGTGCGGATGCGGTAGTCGGCGGTTTCGAAAAGGACGTCCAGCGGGGCTTCGGTATCGATGAGCAACGTTGCGGGGACACAGTCGATTCCTGTGATGGGCATATATCGATTCATTTTGAAGATCTCTGTTTGATTGGCTGAAAGCCATCACTCAATCGTCGCCAAACGATTGGGTGGTGGCTGTGCGCAGGTTGGCGAACCGGTTACAGAGAAAACCGGCAGATCCGAAGATCTCCCGCGCACAGCCGCCGTGGAATATAGCGGCTTTGCGGGTGCGTCGGTACCTGCAATCAGCCGGTAGCTTTCGCATTCTCTGTAATCGAGTCGCCAAACCCGAATCGCCTTTTTGGGCGACGGGGGACTATAGGCTGGCCCGCTCCAGTGCCACAAGACACCGCTTTCCGAGCTTCATGTAGGACGTTTGGCCTGGCATTTGTCGGTTTAAAGCAAGCGACTGCTGCGCAGTCGAGCGGGAGCAAGCTCCCTCGCCACGGGGATCGCGCTCGACTTGTGCGGGTTGGCGCATCAGCTGTGGCAGCAGCTGTGGGGCTTGGCCTCGTCGTATCTATCGTGATGCCGCACCCAGTCCATGATTTCGTCTTCGTTGCGGCCCTTGGGCGTCAGGTCGAGGTAGTTGTAGGTGCCGACCAGCATGTCCAGGCCACGGGCGTAGGTGGAGTAGGTGTGGAAGATGTCGCCGGCTTCGTTGCGGTAGAAGACGCTCAGGCCGGGGAGTTCGCCTTCGGTGGTGTCGGTTTTTTCGTAGTTGTAGGTGGCTTTTCCGGCGGCGACGTCTTCGGCATTGAGGGTAACGCCGAAGTCGGGGTTGAAGTCGCAGCCGTTGGACGAGACCCAGTCGAAGGTCCAGCCCATGCGGCGCTTGAACGGCTGGAACTCGGCGAAGGGGGCGCGGGAGACGGCGACCACGGCCACGTCGTGGTGGGCCAGGTGTTGGTTGGCGCCGTCGATGTGGTCGGAGAGGAATGAGCAGCCCTGGCAGCCTTCTGTCCAGCCGGGGCCGAACATGAAGTGGTAGATGATCAGTTGCCTGCGGCCGCCGAACAGGTCGGCCAGGCTCAGTTCACCGTGGGGGCCTTGGAAACGGTAGGGTTTGTCGATTTTTACCCAGGGCAGGGCGCGGCGTTCGGCGCTGAGTTTGTCTCGTTCGCGGGTGAAGGCTTTTTCGTGGGCCAGGTGTTGGCGGCGGGCTGCGAGCCATTCTTCTCGCGAGACGATTGGATGATTCTCAACATTCATGATGAATTCTCCTGCGTGGCAGAGCCGCTGAGTCGGCACTTTCTGTAAGTGGTCGTCTGGCTCTGGATGAATTCGACAGGCCGTTGGTCGGTTTGTGAAGTAGCTAGCCGTTAAGCTTGTACAGTGCGCGGTTGGATTCAGGGCTGCTTCGCAGCCCAACGGGGATAAATCCCCTCGCCACAATGAATTGGATAGGCCTCAAGTAAACAACATTGCGCCCGGAAACCCGGCTGAACGGCGGCGCAGCACCTCGGTCACAACCTAGGTAGGCATCTCACTCTTCAGAGGATGGACCAGGATGACGACTTACAACTGGGACTTGATCGAAAAGTTGTTGCACGAAGTGCAGAACGGCGCCGGCCACAGTTTTACCCCTCGGCCTTATGCAGAGCAGTACGCGGCAGAGAAAACTGCTGCAGGCGAGGAGATCGAGAACCTCGATCATCTGAAAGCGGTCGCCGGGGAGTATGAAAAATTACTGCTGGAGCGTGGCTATATCGAGCCGCGGCCGGAGGAAGAGGGCGGCAATGGCGAGAACTTCGTGCTGACGCCCCGTGGCTCGCGGTTGTTGAGCCTGATCGACAGCAGCATTCCGGGCAATGATCATCCGCGCCAGGTGCTGGATGAGCAGGAAGATGCGCTGGATGAGCTTACTTTTGATGATTTGGCTTCCAAGGCGCAGATTGCCTGACGGTTGAGCGCAGACTCTGTGGGAGCGGGCTTGCTCGCGAAGGCGGTGTGCCAGTTAACAATGATGTCGACTGATACACCGCCTTCGCGAGCAAGCCCGCTCCCACATTGGGTTTTGTGATGGGTTTAGGAGCGCGCTGCTTTCAGGCACTTCAAATCAGTGAAGTCCTTCTTCACCCCGTCGATTTTCTTCAGCAGCCGTTCGCGCTGGGGCGGGGTGCTTTCGGCCATCAGGTCCACCAGCAGGCTGCGGGCCTGGGCTTCGGTTTTGCTGAAGGCCTCGCGGTAGGCCGGGGTCCAGAGGCTTTCGCGGTTGACCAGCAACTGCTCGATGCGTTTGGGAAAGTCAGGGTTGTGACGTTGGGCCACGGCTTCGCTGAACTGGTTTTGCCAGTGGGCGCGGTTGGCGATCCATTGCTGGTTCTGATCGCCCAGGGCAGTGGACCAGGCGACCACCCGCTGGCGCTGGGCGTCGTTGAGCGGGCCGAGCCAGTCGTTCAGGCGTTTGACCATGCGCTCGCTGCGCTCCTGGATCTGCTCCTGCAATGTCGGCTTGAGGTATTGCTGCTGGCGTTTGCGCTGGTCTTTGACGAAAGAGGCGTCCATGTCGTCGACTTGTTCGTCACTCAGGCCTTGCAGCAATTCGATGGCCGAGGGGGTGATGGCCCGGGCGGTTTCGGCGATGGCGGCCTTGGCTTCCTGGGTGCGTTGTTGCAGGGCTTCGTCGGTCACTTGATGGGTTTGCACCATGGTTTTCAAGCGATCCAGCCAGTCGACGTAGCCGGGCAATTGCGTCGTGCAGTGCCAGGTCAGGTGTTCCTTGAGGCGTTCGTTGAACCAGTCTTTTTGCTCGCCTTTGATCTCCAGATAATCGTTGAGGGTCCAGGGGATGATCAGGTCGAGGTTGCGGTAGGCCAGGCCTACGCGGCTGCAGGCGGTCAGCGTCAGCAGCAGGGCAATGAACAGGGCGGTGCGGGTCAACCAGCGCGACATGAGCGAGTCCTTGCAAAAGCGTAGGTGCTTTGTTGGAGCATGGCAGGCACGCAGCAGTTCAGCCGATCGAATACGTAACGCTTAGTAAAAAGAATGGGCCATCTTGAGGGTCAGCAGGCTGTCGCATTCGCTGTTGTGGCCGGAATACGCCGAGCAACTGCTGCCGCTGAGGCTTGAGTCGCTGTAGATCAGGTCCAGGTCGAGGCCCTTCCACGGACGGGAAATTTTCAACGACCAGTCGCTGAAACTGCCTACATAACCGTTCTCGACCGAGACCGGCGTATTGAGCTGGTGGGTGGTGTATTTGGCGCTGATGCCAATGCCGAACGGCACGTTGCCGCCCAGGTCGGCGAACAGCGTGCTGTTCTGTTTGTCGGGATCGTTGCTCAGGGCCGCGCCGAAACGGCTGCCGAGTACGGTCAGGCCGCCGTAGAACTCCTGGCTGTCGAGGGTATCGACGGTGGGGTAGCTGTAGTGGATCAGGCCGACTTCGTAGCCCAGGGTCTGGTCGAAGGGTTGTTTAAAGCCGATGTAGGAATCCACCTCCAGATCAGCGGACACGCCGGCGCTGGGTGACCACTGGCCAACGTACCAACCGCTGTCGTGGCTCAGGTCCAACCCACCATGAAACGAACCGGTGCTCGACGGTGTGACCAGGCCCTGGGCCATGCTGCGGCTGGGGGTGGTGCCCAGTTTGAGGTCGAAGTCGCCGAGTTCGCGTTGGAACACCTGCCCCTGGGCGAGGGAGCACGTCAACAGGCTGATCGCCAGCGCAACAATAGGAATACGCATGCTTCACTCCATGAAATAGCGAGGAGCAGGAACTAAGCTGAAACGCTTGAGCTAGAGAGGTGCAAGGATACCGGCGAATGATCGGCAGCGAAGGCCGTTCGTCGATTCATGGGAAATGGATAGGGCGGGGAGGGTTCCAGTCCAAGCGCTTCGAAACTCAAAGCGCTTTGGGACCAGGTGACGCGCAGGTTACTTCTTGCCCAGGCTGATCTGCTTGGACGGGCCGAATGTCTGGCCGCTGACGCCTTTGGCAATTTGCTGGATCTCGCCGCCGGACTTGAGGAACGCAGCGATCTGGTCGTTGATCGACTCGCTGGTTTCAACGGCTGGAGCTGGCTTTGCTTTGCTGTTGGATGCTTTTACGCGCATGACGGCCATTAACCTGTAGATAATTAATTGGGCCAGGCATCGTACAGGAAATACTTGACAATTGCTTGGCAAATATCCTTCTGAATTATCGCCAGCGTGACGGGAATAATCAGCCGTTATCCGGCAATAATTGCCCTAAGCCTCTGTTTTAAATAACAACCGTGTGAAGAATGTTGTGCCGAGAAAGGACGGCATGCACCGTCTCCGGCCTGACGAATGGCTGTGCCTCGGACGCAAACCCAGGAAAATCAACGGTTGTGCCGGGCCTTCCAGGCAAACCTTGCCGGCGGCCACGAATCGCGCCGCAAAACCGGGTAGAATGCCGCCCACGCAATGAGGGTATTGGAAATGGCTTTAGTCGGGCGCTACAACAGTTTGCAAGTGGTTAAACACACTAACTTCGGTTTATATCTGGATGGCGGCGCGGACGGCGAAATTCTGCTGCCCAACCGTTATATCCCCAAGGATATTCCCAGCGAAGATGAAGACTGGCTCAATGTTTTTATTTATCTGGACAGCGACGACAAACTGATCGCCACCACCGAAAAACCAAAAGTGCAGGTCGGTGAGTTCGCCAGCCTGAAAGTGGTTGAGGTCAACAGCATTGGCGTGTTCCTGGACTGGGGCCTGCCCAAGGACCTGTTGCTGCCGTATTCCGAAGAAAAGCGCCAGATGACCGCCGGCGAATACTGCGTGGTGCACGTCTACCTCGACAAACACACCCGTCGCATCACCGCCACGGCACGCCTGGATCGCTATCTGGACAAGACTCCGGCCAACTACACGCCGGGCCAGGAAGTGGATTTGCTGGTCGCCGAAGCCACCGACATGGGGTTCAAGGCGATCATCAATAACAAGCACTGGGGCCTGATCCACAAGAATGAAATCTTCAAGTTCATGCGCGCCGGCATGCAGGAAAAAGGCTTCATCAAGGAAATCCGCCCGGACGGCAAGATCAGCCTGAGCCTGCAACCGGTGGGCCAGGAAGCCGCCACCAGCCTGAACGCCAAGATCCTCGCCAAGTTGCGGGAGAACAACGGCACCCTGGCGGTCAGCGACAAGAGCGACCCGGCGCTGATCAGCAGCCTGTTTGGCGTGAGCAAGGGCAACTTCAAGAAGGCCATTGGTGCGCTGTACAAGAATGGGCAGATTGTCATTCATGGCGATCGCATTGAATTGAGCTGATCTCAGCCTAGCCCCAGCTTCGTGGCAAAAAGGATTCTATGTGGCGAGGGGATTTATCCCCGCTGGGCTGCGAAGCGGCCCCTAAGCCTGACGCCTCCGTGTGCCGGACAGAGCAAGTTAGCATCTTGCTTGGGGTCGCTTCGCGCCCAGCGGGGATAAATCCCCTCGCCACAGGAACTGCGCCCGCCTTTGGTCTGTATACAAAATCCTGCACCTTTAGCATGCACCCGCGCCCTGTTCGTGGGCGTATGCCTGTTCCTGCGCGGCGTTCCGCTGCGCTACACACCCCGGTTTGTCTCACATCCTGCGCCTATGGCACGCATTCTGCGTAGCAACGCGTATACAAACCATGCCGGCTCCCGTGCGCAGTATGGTGAGCAGGTCGATACGGGGGCACGGCGGTACTCAAAGGAGCCCCGCAATGTCCGAGCAATTGCCCAACGGCTACAGCCCCCGCCTCTATAACGAGGACCTGGGCCCGCTGCCGCAGAAATGGAATTGGTACAACATCTTCGCGTTCTGGATGAGTGATGTGCACAGTGTGGGCGGTTATGTCTTCGCCGCCAGTCTGTTCGCCTTGGGCCTGGCGAGTTGGCAGGTGCTTATCGCCTTGCTCGGCGGGATCTGCATCGTGCAGTTGATCGCCAACCTGGTCGCCAAGCCGAGCCAGCAGGCGGCGGTGCCGTACCCGGTGATCTGCCGACTGGCGTTCGGGGTGTTCGGGGCGAATATTCCTGCGGTCATTCGCGGTTTGATCGCCGTGGCCTGGTACGGCATTCAGACGTACCTGGCGTCCAGCGCGCTGATCATCGTGGTGCTGCGGTTTTTTCCTTCAATGGAGGTTTACGCGACGCCGCATTTTGCCGGTTTGTCCTACCTAGGTTGGTTCGGTTTCCTCAGCCTGTGGTTTGTCCAGGCGCTGGTGTTCTGGACCGGCATGGAGTCGATTCGTCGTTTCATCGATTGGGCCGGGCCGGTGGTGTACGCCGTGATGTTCCTGCTGGCCGGTTGGATCGTGTGGAAGGCCGGTTGGAGCAACATCAGCTTCACCCTGGCGGAAAAGTCTTTGTCCGGCTGGCAGGCGTTCGGCCAAGTGATCGTGGCGACGGCCCTGGTGGTGTCGTACTTTTCCGGCCCGACCCTGAATTTCGGCGATTTCAGCCGTTACTGCCGGAGCATGTCTGACGTGCGCCGGGGTAATTTCTGGGGGCTGCCGGTGAATTTCCTGGCGTTCTCCCTGGTCACCGTGGTGATTGTTTCCGGGACCTTGCCGGTGTTCGGTGAAATGCTCCACGACCCGATTGCCACCGTGGCGCGCATCGACAACGACGTGGCAGTCTTGCTGGGGGCCTTTGCCTTCGTGACCGCCACCATCGGCATCAACATTGTCGCCAACTTCGTCTCGCCGGCCTTCGACTTCGCCAACGTCGCCCCCAGCAAGATCAGTTGGCGCGCCGGTGGCATGATCGCGGCGGTGGCGTCGATTTTCATCACGCCGTGGAACCTGTTCAACAACCCCGAAGTGATCCACTACACCCTGGACGTGCTGGCGGCGTTCATCGGCCCGCTGTTCGGGATCCTGCTGGTGGATTACTACCTGATCAAGAAGCAGCAGATCGACGTCGATGCCTTGTTCAATGACGGGCCGAGCGGGCGCTACTACTACAGCGGCGGCATCAACTGGACGGCGGTCAGGGCGTTGATTCCGGCGACGCTGATGGGCGTGGCTATCACCTTCACCCCCGTGCTGCAACCGATGGCCAACTTTGCCTGGTTCACCGGTTGCTTCCTCGGCGGGGTGTTGTATTTCGCCTTGGCGCGACGCGAGCCGGCCCCGCAGTCGAGCAAGGCGTTCAGCCCGGCCGGCCAGGCCTGATCAACGCAGGGCGGTCTGGGCACAAGGGCTCGCCGCGCCCCGGCTGGCGGGCCGCAGCACCAGGCCGCCGGCCAGCACCAGGCCGCTGCCGGCAATGATCAGCGCCGGTTGCAGGCCGCCGCTGAAATGGCTACTCAGCGCCGCCAGCAGGGGGCCGCTGAGTTGGCCCACAGCAAAGCAGGCGGTCAACAGGCCAGCGTTGCGCTGGGTGGCGTGGGGCGACAGTTCCCGGGAGCGCAGCATCACCAACTGCATGCAGGCCAGGAACGGTGTGCCACACAGGATCACCCCCAGTGCGAGCCCCGGTCCGCTGCCCAGCAGGCAGGCGAATACCCCGGCGGCTTGCAGCCAGAGCGTGCCGATCAACCAGCGGCCGGTGGTGTTCGGGTTCGGCCGCCGCCGGCTGACCAGCAACACGCCGCTGGCGGCGGCCAGGCCGAAGCAGGGCCAGAACAGATCGGCCAGCCATTGGCCGTGGAACTGCGCCGAGGCCATTTGCGACAGGAACGTGGCCGGAATGATGTAGCCCACGCCATACAGGGCGTACACCACGCCCAGTCGAGCGATGCCCGCGTTCGGCGAAGGGGCGGTCGGCCCAGCGACAGGTGGTGCGACGGCCGGCTGCGGCAGGATCGGCAAGATCGCCAGCAACATCGCCAAGGCCACACCGGCATACACCAGCCACAGGGTGGCGGAGGTCTGGCCCAGCAGGTTCGAGCCGAGGGCGAGCAGGCCCGTCAGGAAAATCCCCAGGCCCGGCCCGGCAAACACCAGGGCGCCGAGCCGTGGCCGTCCCACCGCCGTAGCCAAGGGTTGGCTCAGGGCGGTGATCATCACCATCACCCAGGCGCTCGCCACGCCGGTGCCGAAACGCAGCGCCAGGTGCGGCCAGAAGCCCGAGGCCCAGAACGACGCCAGGGTCAGCAGCACGCACAGCCACAGGCCGCCGAGCAACCGCCGCCGCACCTGTTCCGGACGACGGGCGAACATCGCATCGAGCGCACCGATGAAGTACCCCAGGTAGTTGGCGGCGGCAATCAGACCGGCGGCGGTCAAGTCGACCTGACCTTCGCCGATCAAATGAGGTAACTGGGGCGTCAGGGCGAAGCGGCCAATGCCCATGGCCATCATCAGCGCGATGAAACTGCCGAGCAGGCGAATAAGAGGTGACATGGTCGTTCTCCGGTGTCGGGGCGAATGACCGTCAGGCTAGGACTGATTGACTTTCATTAAAAATGAATAATAGTGAGTAACTTGTTCTTTTTTGGAGAAGGTCATGGAGTTCAGCCAACTGCGGATTTTCCAGGCCGTGGCCGAGGAAGGTTCCATCACCCGGGCCGCCGAGCGCCTGCACCGGGTGCCGTCGAACCTGTCGACCCGGCTCAAGCAGCTTGAAGAGCAGTTGGGTGTGGACCTTTTCCTGCGGGAGCGTCAGCGTTTGCAGTTGTCGCCGGCAGGAAAAGTCCTGCTGGACTATGCGGCCAAGCTGTTCGCCTTGCACGACGAGGCCCATGCCGCCGTGCAGGGTGGGCAGCCGGCCGGGGACTTCCTGCTGGGCACGATGTACAGCACGGCGGCGACGCATCTGCCGGACCTGCTGGCGGCTTATCACCGGGCGTACCCGGCGGTGAACCTGCAAGTGCAATCGGGGCCCAGTGGTGAGCTGCTTGAAGGCCTGCTCACCAACCGGCTCGACGCGGCGCTGGTGGACGGCCCGCTGGAGCTGGCGGGGTTGGATGGCGTGCCGTTGTGCGACGAGCGGTTGGTGCTGATTACCGAGGCCGATCATCCGCCGGTACGCAGTGCTCTGGATGTACAGGGCCGCGCGGTGTTCACGTTCCGGCGTGGTTGCTCGTACCGGATGCGATTAGAGGCCTGGTTTGCCCATGATCACGCGACCATGGGCCGGGCGATGGAAATCGAGTCTTACCAGGGGATGCTGGCGTGTGTGATCGCCGGGTCCGGGGTGGCGTTGATGTCCGAGTCGATGCTGGCGAGCCTGCCGGGCCGCGAGCGGGTGACGGTGCATCCGCTGGCCGAGCCGTTCGCCAGCGCCACCACTTGGCTGATGTGGCGCAAAGGCATGGTCGGAGCCAACCTGAACGCCTGGATCGAGTTGCAACAACAGGCCTGGCCGCGGGGGCCAATGCTCACGGCGCAATCGGCTTGAACTCCGGGAGGTGGATTTGGATCAATTCAGTAACAGATCATTGCAAACTGAGACGAGCATTGCGTAGAACATCGGACTATTATCAGTGCGAAGGGGCCACAGAAATCTGCCGCTCGCACCACCCTGAGGGGGCACCACGATGAAAGAGAAAATCCAGAACTGGCTTCACGACTTGGGTGTCGCGCTTGGCCTGATCGAACCGCCAATGCAACCGGTACCGATCCGCACCGATGACGAGCAACGCCGCCGCCAACCGCGCCGCCGGTAAATACGCCACCGAATTTGGAGAGATCGCAGTTCCGGACCATTTCAATTGAGATGGCCCGGAACTGCGATCTTTTTATTGGCGATGTGCTTGCTCCCGCTGGGCTGCGAAGCAGACCCAAATCAGCCTCCTCAGCCCTTTCTGACATACCGAGGCGCCTGGCTTTGGGCGCGCTTCGCGCCCCAGCGGGGATAAATCCCCTCGCCACAGGTGCATTCGGCTTGATTCAGTTGTCGATCAAACCACCTTGGCCACCGCACTCGGCCGTGGCGACAGCACGCTCACCAGCACAAAACTCACCAGCGCCACGCTCAGGCTGTAGTAGATCGGCGTGTTGGCGTCCAGGCCGTCCTTGAGCATGAAGAACAGCGCGGTCAAGAAGCCCAGCGACATGCTGGTGATCGCCCCGGCGGTGGTGGCGCGTTTCCAGTAGATGGCGCCGATCAGCGGGATCAGCATGCCGCCCACCAACAGGTTGTAGGCCAGGGTCAGGGCGCTGATGACGTCGCTGACCACCAGGGCGATCACCAGGACCACCGCCCCCATCAGCAGGGTCGCGATGCGGTTCTCGTGGACGTCGCCACTGCCGCTCTCACGGCCCTGGCGCAGACGGGGCAGCAAGTCCTGGACCACCGTGGTGGACGCGGCGAGCAGGCCCGCGGCGGCGGTGGACATCAAGGCCGCCAGGGCCGCGGCGATCACCAGGCCGCGAATGCCGTTGGGGAGGCTGGTCTGCACCACGCTGGCGAAGGCGTTGTTGACGTTCTCCAGGTCCGGCAGCAACACCTTGGTCGCCATGCCGATCAACGCCCCGGCCAGGCCATACAGCACGCAGTACAGGCCGGCGGCGGTGCCGGCCACTTTGGCCACGCCTTCGCTGCGGGCGGTGAACACGCGCTGCCAGATGTCCTGGCCGATGAAGATGCCGAAGAAGTAGATCAGGAAGTAGGTGAGGATGGTGTCCCAGCCAATCGCGGTGAAATCGAAGTAGCTGGCCGGCAGCTTAGCCACCATGGCATCCCAGCCGCCCGCGTCACTGATGGACATCGGCATCAACAGGAACACCAGGCCGACGGTCATGATCAAGAATTGCACGATGTCGGTGAGGGTCAGCGACCACATGCCGCCGATGGTGGAATACAGCACCACCACGCCACCGCCCACCAGGATCGACACCCAGAACGGCAGGCCGAACAACACCTGCATCACGGTGCCGATGGCAATGGTCGAGGTGGCGCCGATCATCAGTGCGTAAACCAGCATGATCAGCGCACTGGCCTGGCGCGCCGCCGGGTTGTAGCGGCGTTCCAGCACTTGGGTCACGGTGTAGATCTTGAGCTTGAGCAACGGTTTGGCGAGGAACAGGCTCAGGCCGACGATGCCCAGGCCGATGGCGCCGCACAGCCAGAATCCGGAAATGCCGTAGACGTAGCCCAGGCGCACGGTACCGATGGTGGACGCACCCCCCAGGACGGTGGCGGCCATGGTGCCCAGGTAAAAGCCCGGGCCGAGGTTGCGCCCGGCCACCAGGTAGTCGTCACGGGTCTTGGCGCGGCGCATGCCGTACCAGCCGAGGGCGATCATGCCGGCGGCGTAGATGAGAACGACGATTAAGTCCAAAGCCATGGTGGCGTGTCTCCGATTGTCTTTTTTATAGGAAGGTCGGGATGAGTGATGCCCTTGTGGCGAGGGGATTCATCCCCGTTGGGCTGCGAAGCAGCCCCAAAACAGCCAACTCAATCCGTCTGGCACACCGAGGTGTCAGGGTTTGGAAGCGCTGCGCGCTCCAGCGGGGATAAATCCCCTCGCCACAGGTTCTGCGCTCGGCTGGTTTTTGCTCCGCGGATCATCTGGCCCATACACCGCGGCCGGTTCCGGAAACAACCCAAGCAGCACCAAGTACACCACCGAAGCCAGGCCCAGGGTCACCGGCAGGCTGATGTCGATCCCGCCGGCCAATTCCCCCAGCGGCCCGACGAACTGCCCCGGCAGGTTGACGAAGCACAACCCCACCAGCGCACTGGGGATCCACGCCCCCAGGCCGCGCCAGTTCCAGCCGTGGCTGAACCAGTAGCGCCCGCCGGTTTCACCGCGGGTGAACACTTGCAGGTCATCCGGGCAGTAGAAGCCGCGGCGCACCAGCAGGCCGATGATCATGATCACCATCCACGGAGTGGTGCAGGTGATGATCAGCACGGCGAATGTAGACACGCTCTGCACCAGGTTCGCCGCGAAGCGCCCGATGAAGATGAAGGCAATCGACAGCACGCCGATCAGCAGCGTGGCCTTGACCCGCGACAGCACCCGCGGGAACACGCTGGACATGTCCAGCCCGGTGCCATACAGCGACGTGGTGCCGGTGGACATGCCGCCGATCACCGCGATCAGGCACACCGGCAGGAAGAACCACCCCGGCGAAACCGCCAGCAGCCCGCCCACGTAGTTGTTGGCCGCGATGTAGTCCGGCGCCTTGATCGCCACGATGGTGGCGGTGGCGAGGCCGAACAGGAACGGGATCAATGTCGCCAGTTGTGCCGCGATCACGGCCAGCATGATGCGGCGCTTGGGCGTGTTGCGGGGGATGTAGCGTGACCAGTCGCCCAGGAACGCTCCGAAGGAAATCGGGTTGCTCATGGCTACCAGCGCCGCGCCGATGAAGGCCGCGTAGAAGCCCGGCTGGCCGAGGCTGACCGTGCCGGCGAACTGGCTGTCGAAGGTCGGTGCGAAGGCGAAAATGCCCAGCAGGAACAGCAGGCTGGCGGCCCACACGGCAATGCGGTTGACCCACAGCATGAAGCGGAAGCCGTAGATGCACACCGTCAACACCAGCAGGGCGAACAGGCCGTAGGCCAGGCCCAGGCTCAGGTCGGTTTCCGGCACGCCGACCAGCCGCTTGGCGCCGCCGATCAACGCATCGCCCGAGCTCCACACCGACAGCGAGAAAAACGCGATGGCGGTCAGCAACGAGAGGAACGAGCCGACGATGCGCCCGTGCACGCCGAAGTGCGCACCGGAAGACACCGCGTTGTTGGTGCCGTTGAGCGGGCCGAACAGGCCCATCGGCGCGAGAATGATCGAACCCACCAACACGCCCAGCACAATCGCCCAGACCCCGGCCTGGAACGACAAGCCGAACAGCACCGGGAAACTGCCGAGCACGGCGGTGGCGAAGGTATTGGCACCGCCGAAGATCAGGCGAAACAGGTCGCCCGGGCCGGCAGTGCGTTCGTGGTCCGGGATCTGTTCGACCCCGTTGGTTTCAATGTGCGTAAGGCTTTTATCGTTATTGTTATGCATGATCTGCTCCGATCATCGAGGCGCATTCATCGGATGTGAATGTCGCCTGTTGCTAAGGGGATGGCAGCCCTTCCGGTATTGCGGACAAATGTTCGTGACAGGCCAGCCATAGGCCTTGTTGTTCTTGGCGAAACACAATGGTTTCGCGCTCCTGGCTACGGTGAAGCTCCCCTTGCAGGCGTAGCTCGGTGGCCACGTCATGGATGAAAATCGCCACGTCCCCTTGCAGGCTGACGAAGGCGTTGCTCGAGGTGCAGTTCAGCACCTCGAAGCCATCCTCGGACCGCCAGCGATCCCACAACGCCTGGTAGGCATCGCGTGACAGCAGGGGCTGTTCAAGGGTGTGGAACACGAAACTCGCATCGGCCGTGAACGCACCGAAGTAGGCGTCGCGGTCATTGCGGGCGAAGGCCGACACCAGCTCAGCGGCGGCCTTGAGGATTTGATCTCGATCGTTCATGGCCGCACCTTCAGCGATGCACCACGCCGGGCAGTACGCAGAGCATCTCGTACAGCAGGTTGGCGCCCAGCAGCGAGGTGTTGCCGGTGGTGTCGTACGGCGGCGAGACTTCTACCAGATCGCAACCGACCAGGTCGAGACCCTGGCAGCCCCGCACGATTTCGATCGCCTGGATGGTGGTCAGGCCGCCGATTTCCGGGGTGCCGGTGCCGGGCGCCCAGGCCGGGTCGATGCCGTCGATGTCGAAGCTCAGGTACACCGGGCCGCCGCCGACTTTCTCGCGCACTTCGGCCATCAACGGCGCCAGGGATTTGTGCCAGCACTCTTCGGCCTGGACCACGCGAAAGCCCTGGTTGCGGCTCCAGTTGAAATCATCGGCGGTGTAGCCCTGGGCCCGCAGGCCGATCTGCACGACGCGGTCGCAATCGAGCAGGCCTTCCTCCACGGCGCGGCGGAAGGTGGTGCCATGGGCGATCTTCTCGCCGAACATGTGGTCGTTCACATCGGCGTGGGCGTCGATGTGCACCAGGCCGACCTTGCCGTGTTTCTTGTGGATCGCCCGCAGGATCGGCAGGGTGATGGTGTGATCGCCCCCCAGGGTCAGGGGGATGACGTTGTGTTCGAGGATCTTGTGGTACGACTCTTCGATGATCCGCACCGCGTCCAGCAAGTTGAAGGTGTTGATCGGCACATCGCCGATGTCCGCCACCGACAGTGAGTCGAACGGCGCGGCGCCGGTGGCCATGTTGTAGGGGCGGATCATCACCGATTCGGCGCGGATCTCGCGAGGACCGAACCGGGTGCCGGCGCGCAGGGAGGTGCCGATGTCCAGCGGTACGCCGACGAAGGCCGCGTCCAGGCCGGCAGCGGTTTGCAAATGGGGGAGTCGCATCATGGTGGCGATGCCGCCGAAGCGCGGCATTTCGTTGCCGCCCAGTGGTTGGTGAAGAATCTTGTCCACGGGTAGGGCCTCATCGTTGTTTTACTTATCAGGGGCCGATTCTGCGAAAAGCCGTTGCCTTGAAGAATCGCTGGCGGCAAATACTTAGTTCAGATTTTTCTAAACTAATGGCGGACAGGGCGATAGACTTCGCGTCAGCGCAGTCCCCCTGTTTGGATGGGTGTGGTTCTGTGGCGAGGGGATTTATCCCCGCTGGGGCGCGAAGCGGCCCTAAAACCTGAAAGCTCGGTGTGTCAGGAAAATGATATTGGGGCTGCTTCGCAGCCCAGCGGGGATAAATCCCCTCGCCACAAATGTGCAGTGACCCGCCTGTATGGAGACCCCCAATGGCCAACGCTCTACCCGACCTGAAACTGCTGCGTATTTTCGTCAGCGTGGTCCGGCACCAGGGGTTCGCCAATGCCCAGCACGAGCTCAACCTGTCCACGTCGGCCATCAGCACCTACATGAGCCAACTGGAGTCGGCCCTGGGCCTGGTGCTGTGTCATCGCGGCCGGGGCGGGTTCAGCCTGACCAGCAAGGGCGAGCTGTTCCACCAGGAAACCCTGCGCCTGTTGGGCGAGCTCGAAGGGTTCGAGCAGTACGCCGCCGCGCTTAAAGGGGAACTGCGCGGTACGTTGAACCTGGGGGTGATCGACTCCACCGTCAGCGATAAAGCCTTGCCGTTCGCCGAAGCCATCGGTGCCTACAGCCAGGAACATCCAGCGGTGCATTTGCATCTGTCGGTCATGAGCCCTTACGAGCTGCAACTCGGCGTGCAGGACAATCGCCTGGACCTGGCCATCGGTGCGTTTTCCACGCGCATGAGCGGGCTGGTCTACATGCCGCTGTACCGTGAACAGCACTGGTTGTATTGCAGCAACCGTCACCCGTTGTTCAACGAGCGGCGTATTCCCGAGCAGGTCATCACCCAGCAGCGCATGGTCGGGCGCGGTTACTGGAGCCAGGCCGAACTGGCCCGCCACGGCTTCAAGCACAGCGCGGCGACGGTGGAGAGCATGGAGGCACAGTTGATCCTGGTGCTGTCCGGTGCGTACATCGGCTACCTGCCCGAGCACTACGCCCAGGCTTGGGCCGACAAGGGCGATCTGCGGGTATTGCTGCCGGCCACTTTCGGCTATCAGGCACCGTTTTCAATGATTGTGCGCCGTGGCCGCAGCCGCGAGCCGCTGATCCAGACCTTCCGTGATTTGCTCAAAGCTCAACTGAACCAGGCCTGACCATGTCCAGAGTCCAATGCCCGCGTTGCCACAGGCCACAAAACCATTGCCTGTGCCCGCTGATCCCCAGCCTCGACAGCCGCACCCGCGTTTTGCTGTTGCAGCATCCCAGTGAAGTGAACCACGCCTTGAATACTGCCCGGCTGGCGGCGTTGGGGCTGAGCAACGCCGAGTTGATCGTGGGCGAGGTGTTCGAGGATTTGCCCCGGCTGCTGAACCCACCGGGTTATCAGGCGCGGTTGTTGTTTCCTGGCGACGAGGCGCTACCGTTGCAGGCCCGCGCGCCGTCCGATGAGCCGACCTTGCTGGTCGTCCCGGATGGCACCTGGCGCAAGGCGCGCAAGCTGCTGCACCTCAATCCGCTGCTGGCGGCACTGCCGAGGGTGACCCTGGCCGAAGGCGCTGTGTCCCGTTACCGCTTGCGCAAGGCGCCCGGGCCGGGGGCGTTGTCGACGGTGGAGGCGATTGTCCAGGCGTTGCAGACGCTGGAGGCGCCGACGAGTTTCGAACCGTTGTTGAGGCCCTTCGAAGCGCTGATCGAAGGGCAGATTGTGGCGATGGGGGAGCAGACCTATCAGAAGAATCATGGCGGGAACTGATCGTTCCAACGCTCCGCGTGGGAATGCCGCCCGGGACGCTCTGCGTCCCTTCGCAAGCGTGACGCAGAGCGTCACAGGATGCATTCCCACGCAGAGCGTAGGAACGATCAGGGGGTGTTAACGCTCGCGCATCGCCTCGGTCCGCGCCTTCAACACCGGCTTGAGCAGGTAATCCAGGACACTTTTCTCCCCGGTAATGATATCCACCGTCGCCACCATTCCCGGAATGATCAGTAACGGCTTGACATCCCCGCCCAAGTGGTTTTTGTCGGTGCGCACCTGGATCAGGTAGAAGCTGTTGCCCTTGTCATCGGTGATGGTGTCGGCGCCGATCAGTTCGAGCTTGGCGCTCAGCCCGCCATAGATCGTGTAGTCGTAGGCGCTGAACTTGACCATGGCTTTCTGCCCCGGATGCAGGAACGCCACGTCCTGGGGGCGGACCTTGGCTTCGATCAGCAGGTTGTCTTCCAGGGGCACGATTTCCACCATGTCGTTGCCCGGCTGCACCACGCCGCCGATGGTGTTGACCTTCAGTTGCTTGATCACCCCATGTACCGGCGAGACCACCGTCGTGCGGGTCACGCGGTCGTCGATGGCGATGCTCGAGGCGGTGATTTTCGACAGTTCGGTACGTTTCTCGTTGAGGTCCTTGGCCGCCTCGGAGCGGAAGGTCTGTTCCGATTCGTCGATCTTGCTCTTGATCTCGTTGATCGCCGATTCGGCCCGGGGAATCGCCAGGGTGGTGGCGTTGAGCGAACCGCGGATTTCCACCGCGCTGCGCTTGAGCCGCAGGATCTCCACCGGCGACACAGCCCCGGTGCGCACCAGCGGCGCGGACATGTTCATTTCTTCCTGCAGCAAGGCCAGGGCCGAGCTGAACTGGCCTTGCTTGGAGCGAAACTCCGCCAGCTCCTGGGTCTTCTGCCGCAGCTGTTCGGTCAGGGTCCGTTGTTCGCTGGCCAGGCGCCGTTGGCGTTGTTCGTACAGCGAACGCTCGTCCTCTGCCACTTGCGGGGCCTTGGCGGTGACTTCTGCCGAGAGCGCGAATGGCCGCCCTTCGGCCTCGGCCGACAGACGCTCGACCTGGGCTGTCAGCGCGTAGCGGTCGGCCTCGCTCTCGCCCTTGTTCGATTGATATCGCGTGTCATCCAGGCGCAGCAGGGTGTCGCCCTTGTTCACCATCTGGCCTTCGCGCACGAATATCTCGGTGACGATGCCGCCCTCCAGGTTCTGGATCACCTGGATCTTGCTCGACGGAATCGCCTTGCCTTCGCCGGTGGTGACTTCCTGTAAGACCGCCAACTTCGCCCAGACCAGCCCGGTGATGATCAACCCGGCGGCCAGCCACACGGTAACCCGCGAGCGCCGGGGCGAATCCTGCAGCGTGGCGCCGGCGGTTTCCGGCATGAACTCGCTTTCGGCGCTTTTGCTGAAACTGCCGAAGTAGCTTCGGGCGGTTGAATCCGGTGTTTGGGCAGACATGGGCGGTACCCGTCGGTTAAGTGAAGTGGAGCTGGTCGCGGTTTTTGTGGCGAGGGGATTTATCCCCGCTGGGGCGCGAAGCGGCCCTAAAACCTGAAAGCTCGGTGTGTCAGGAAAATGGTATTGGGGCTGCTTCGCAGCCCAGCGGGGATAAATCCTCTCGCCACAGGTACGGTGTGGGTTGTTAAACCGCCGCCGTCCCCACCCGTCCCTTGCGCAATGCATCGATGACCGCTTCCTTCGGCCCATCCGCCACGATTCGGCCGTTATCCAGCACCACCAACCGGTCCACCAGGCTCAGCATCGAGGTGCGGTGAGTGACCAGCAGCACCGTCTTGCCCTGTACATGGGTGTGAAGCTTCTGCCGCAGGACGTCTTCGCTGCTGTTGTCCATGGCGCTGGTGGGTTCGTCCAGCAGCAGGATCGGCGGGTCGAGCAACAAGGCCCGGGCCAGCAGCACGGCTTGGCGTTGGCCGCCGGACAGCAACTGCCCGCGCTCGCCCACCGGGCGGTCGAAACCTTGGGGATGCTGGCGCGCCAGTTCGGTGACTCCGGTCAGTTCCGCCACTTCCAGCATGCGCGTATCACTGATGTAGCGCGCGCCCAGGGTGAGATTGTCCCGCAGGCTGCCGGCCAGCAGCGGCAGGTCATGGGCGACGTAGCCGATCTGTTGGCGCAGGTCGGCGACGTCCAGTTGCCGCAGGTCCAGGCCATCGAGCAGCAATTGGCCTTCCTCCGGGGCATAGAAACCCATCACCAGGCGCGCCAGGGTGCTCTTGCCCGAGCCACTGCGGCCGATGACCCCGACCCGTTCGCCGGGCTTGAGGCTGAAACTGATATTGGCCAGCGCCGGGGCGCTCTGGCCGTTGTAGTGGAACGTCACGCTGTTGACGTCCAGTGCGCCCTGCAATTGGGTACGGTCCAACGGCCGCTGCTTGGCGTCTCGCTCCTGGGGCAACGCCATCAAGGCATCGGTGCTGCGCATGGTGAGCTGGGCTTGCTGGTAGCGGGTGATCAGCCCGGCGATCTGCCCGAGCGGGGCGAGCACCCGGCTGCCGAGCATGTAGGTCGCCACCAGCGCGCCGACGCTGAGGTTGCCGGCAATGATGCTGTAGACCCCGGCGACGATGGTCGCCATGCCGGCCAGTTGCTGCAGGAACAAGGTGCCATTGGTCGCCAGTGCCGAGAGGTTGCGCGCATGGCTGTCCAGGCGGGTGAGGGCGCCGTGGGTGCTTTCCCATTGATGCTGGCGCTCGCTTTCGGCGCTGCAGGCCTTGAGGGTTTCCAGGCCACCGAGGGTTTCGATCAGCAGGGCCTGGCGCTGGGCGCCGAGGGCGAGGCTTTTTTGCACGGTGTCGCGCAGGCGCACCTGGATGATCATGGCGAAGACGATGGTGATCGGAAACGCGATCACGGGAATCACCACCAGCCAGCCGCCCAGCAGGCCGATTACGACGAGCATCAGCAGGGCGAAGGGCAGGTCGATCAGGCTGGTGAGCGTCACTGCCGTGAGGAATTCGCGCAGGCCCTGGAAGTCGTGGATGCTCTGGGCGAAGCCGCCGATGGTCACCGGCTTGGCCTTCATCGCCATGCCGGTGATGCGTTCGAACAGGGTGGCGGACAGAATCACGTCGGTTTTCTTGCCGGCGGTGTCCAGCAGATGGGCGCGCACCACCCGCAGCACCAGTTCGAAGCCGGTACCGATCAACAGCCCCACGGCCAGTACCCATAAGGTGGACGTGGCCTGGTTCGGTACCACGCGGTCGTAGGTCTGCATGACGAACAGCGGCACCATCAGCCCCAGCAGGTTGATCAGGAAACTCGCGAGGATCGCGTCGCTGTACAGCCAGCGCGACAGTTTCAAGGTGTCGCGAAACCACGCCTCGACCCGGGGTACCAGGGGCGAGCGCAGGTCTTCGAGTTCATGGCGCGGCCGGGCGAATAACGCCTGGCCGCTGTAATCGGTGGTCAGTTCCTCGCGGCTGACCCACTGCTCGCCGCCATCGGCTTCGCTGGGCAGGATCAGCGCCTTGCCATCCTCGCCCCAGCGCCGTAATACCGCGCAACGGCCCCCCGCCAGGATCAGCATCACCGGCAGGTTCAGGGGGGAGATGTCCGCCAGCTCACGACGCAACAACCGCGCCTGCAAGCTCGCCCGGGCCGCTGCGCGGGGCAGCAGGTCCAGGCTCAAGCGTTGGTGCGCCATAGGGAGCCCGGCGCTGAGGCTGGCGCGGCTGACCGTCGCGCCATGGAGTTTGCAGAGGATCAACAGGCCGTCCAGCAAGGGATCATCGAAGTTCAGGCGCGGATCGGCGCCGAGGGTGGTGGGTTCCATGCTGGTCACAGTGTTCGCTCCCATTTTTTTTGGAGGGGGCTACTTCAGTTCCGGCAGCCGTGCCTGGTTCTTGACTTCGGTCTGCGCGACCGCATCGGCCGGCAGCACGATCCGTTGTTTGTGCAACAGCAGGCCCATGTTCGCCAGCACCCGGTACATCGAGTACTCCTCGGTGTAACGCACCTCGGTGTAGCGACGGTTGGCGTTGTACAGCTCGTTTTCGCTGTCGAGCAGGTCGAGCAGCGTGCGCTGGCCGAGCCCGAACTGATCCTGGTACGCGGCGCGCACACGGGCGGTGGTGTCGGCATATTCGCGGGCGGTGGGGGTCTGTTTGCGGGCGTTGAGCATCGCGTTCCAGGCCAGGCGCGTGTCTTCGTTGAGCTGGCGCAGGGCGTTGTTGCGGATGTCCATGGCCTGGTTGATCTGGTGGGCGTTGGACGCCAGCCGCGCCTTGTCGCTGCCACCGCGGAACAGGTTGTAGTTCATCACCACACCCACACGCCAGTTGTTGTCGTGGCCTTCTTCGCCGCCAAGGTTGTTGTTGGCGCCCACCGCTGCCTCGGCATCGAAGCGCGGGTAGAACGGCGACTTCGCCACTTCATATTGGCTCTCGGCCGACTGTATGTCGGCCTGGGCCGATTTCAGGTACGGGTTGTTATCCACCATGCTTTGCTGGGCTTCGCGCAGGTCGGCGGGGATTTCGCCTTTGGTCGAGGGCGGCGCCTCCAGCTCATCGGGCATGCGTCCGACCACGCTGTAGAAGTTCGCCTCGGCGTCCGCCAGGTCCACCTGGGCGGTGTCGAAGTTGTTTTCCGCCAGGGCCCGACGGGCATTGGACTGGTCGGAGTCGGCCGTACTGCCCACCCCACGCTCGGTGCGCAGGCCGATCTGGTCGTTGACCCGCAGGTGCGCCTGAAGGTTGTTCTTGGCCAGGGTCACCAGCTCGCGCCGCTTGAGCACTTCCAGGTAGACCTCGATGGTACGCAGCGCCAGATCCTGGGCGGTGCCCTGGGCGTAATAGGCCCGGGAATTGACCACGCCCTGGGTGCGCTGCACTTCATTGGCGGTGTTGAACCCGTCGAAGATCATCTGCCGCAGGCGCAGCTCCGATTGGGTGTAGGTCAGGATATTGGTGTGGTGGTTGCCCAGGGCACGGGTGTTGGTGTTGTCGCTGTAGCCGCGGCCGTAACCGGCATTGAGGTCCACCGATGGGAAAAAGCCCCCTCTGGCGACCTTGACGTCTTCATTGGCCGACAGACGGCTGTCCACCCGTTGTGCCAGTTCCGGGTGAGTCGCGATGGTGCTCTGGATCGCCTCGGTCAACGACATGGCCTGCGCCTGAGAAGAGCAGGCCATGGCCAGCAAAACCGCGCTGCAGAGGGGGGTTAGAACGCGCATGGGGTGCATCTCCTGAGGTCTGTAGTGCTTCGCTTGTCGCCAAAATATTGACGTATTTAAGATCAAAACCGTTTCAACCTTGTAACAACACAGCTAAGAACATCCTGAGCAAAACCTAAGAAGAATTTCTCATAATGATTATTCCGAAAAAAACTTATGAGCTTGAAAAAAACCGGCACATTGTTCAAAGCGAAAGCCTTTGAATCTGCGGGTTCTGACGGCTTTTAGGCGTCAATAAAAGTTTCATGCAGATTTTTAAGCGACGTGAAGAAGTGCCGAAATGGCGATGTGAGAAGCGGTTTTTTGTGACGGTTTTTTGTCGTTTAGGCGAATTGCCAGCACCTTCTGCTTTCGCGAAAGCTGGCAGATTTTCCAGCTTTTGGGGTCGCCAAACCCGAGGACGAATTCTTCACCCAGACAGGTGCCGATTGCGGTCGGCAACGGAGGAAATGCACATGGCAGCGCTCATCGGTATCGTCAGCAAAGTGGTCGGGCAAGTTTTCGCAGAAGCGGCCGGTGGCCTGCGGCGGCCTTTGGTCGAAGGCGATCGGCTCTATGCCGGCGAACACCTGGTCACCGGTGCCGAAGGGGCCGTGGCTGTGCATCTGCAGAACGGCCAGTCGTTGACCCTGGGCCGCGAAAGCAACCTGACCCTGACCCCGCAGCTGCTGGCCAACCATGCGCCTCATGTCGACACGCCCGACACGACGGCGCCGAGTGACGCGCAACTGACCGATGTGCAGAAGCTGCAGCAAGCCATCGCTGCCGGTGCCGACCCTACCCAGACCGGCGAAGCCACGGCCGCCGGCCCTGAAGGTGGCAACCCGGGTGGTGTAGGCGGTGGGCACAGTTTTGTGCTGTTGGAAGAGGTCGGCGGGGAGGTCGATCCGCTGATCGGTTTTCCGACGGCCGGGTTCAACGGGATTCCCGAATTTCCACAGCTACGCTTGGCCGGTGACCCGGATAACACCGGCGACGATGCAACCCCGCCGGTAACCCCAGAGACGCCGGACAACCCCGTGACCCTCGACGGGGTCAATGTCGAGGGCGGCGAACTGACCACCAACGAGGCCAATCTGGCCGATGGTTCGGCCAGCAATCCGGGGGCGCTGGTGCAAAATGGCACCTTCACGGTGTCCGCGCCTGACGGGCTGAGCAGCCTCAGCATCGGCGGCATCAACGTGATCAGTGGCGGCGTGCCCGCAGGCTTTCCTCAGACCATCACGTCGGCGCTGGGCAACACGTTGACCATCACGGGCTATGACCCCACCACGGGGGTGGTCAGTTACACCTACACCCTGACGGACAATGAAACCCATCCTGCCGGCGGCGGTGCCAACAACATTACCGAGCAGTTCCCCGTGGTGGCCGTCGACACCGACGGCGACACGGCCACCGGCACCCTGGACGTCAACATCACCGATGACGTGCCCCAGGCGATCGACGACAGCCACGCGAACACGGCGTCGGAAACCCTGGTCACTCTTACCGGCAACGTATTGCCAAACGATCACCAGGGCGCCGATCGGATCCCCACCGGCCCCGACAGCGGGCCGATCATTGGCGGGACGTTCACCGGTACCTACGGCACCTTGGTGCTCAACCCCAACGGCACGTACACCTACACCCTGAACACCAGCGACCCGCAATTCGTCGCGTTGCATGGTGGGGGCAGCGGTACCGAGACGTTCACCTACACGCTCACCGATGCCGACGGCGACACCAGCACCGCGAACCTGGTGCTGCAAGTGCATAACAATGATGATCCGGTGGTGTTGGTGGGCCTGGATGCTGAAGGCGGCGAACTGTCGTTGCAGGAAAAAAACCTCAGCGACGGCAGCAACCCTGACGCATCGGCCCTGACCCAAAGCGGCACGTTCACCGTGACCGCGTTGGATGGCGTGCAGACCCTGAGCGTGGGCGG